>JALVAL010000038.1 GCA_027011205.1 Gammaproteobacteria bacterium | reverse complement strand
AATTTGTAATTCTATCCATCATTATTTGCTAATATACTAAAATAATGGAAAAACACTTACTTTATAGTACATAATAGGGACTGTTAATTTGTTGGAGATACTGTGATTTTTAATTTTTTTAAACCCAGTCCAGTACTGGATGAAGAATCTATTCAATGGCTGTTTGATTTATATGCCTGGGCTTTACAGAACTTTGATGCCCAGTTGTTTTTTGAGCAAAGCATATTGGTGATACCCTCAAATCAGTATTTTCCGGGCACGGCATCCAGCCCTGAAGAAATGGCTCAGATTATCTTCGATAAGGTAAGAGAATACGCGGGTTTAAAACATTGGCCCTGTCGTTTAAGTACCGATCAAAACTGTTTGACTCAACAACCGGCAAGACTGACTGTTCCTGGAGCCTTAAGAACGATGAATGGTGAGATTGCAGATAATCTGGCAACAGGGGAAACACTGGCTATCTTATATGATCCACGCCAGGTCACAAACCCTGAAGCAATTATCGCTTCATTTTCCCATACTCTGGCCCATCATCTAGGTTCTATGGCACAGAGTTTACCCCCCGGTGGAGAGGATAACTGGCCACATGTAACGGAGGTGCTGGCAGTTTTTATGGGCTTTGGTCTGATGTTTGCCAATAGTGCGTTTGAATATCGAAATATTACCTGCGGAAGCTGCCAGCCTGTTAAGATTCAGCGTCAGTCTTTCCTGTCCCAATATGATATCACCTATGCTCTGGCCATGTTTGCAGTATTAAAAGGAATCCCATATAAAGAAGTCAATAAGAATATAAAAAAATCCCTGCGCAGTTATTTTAAAAATGCTTATAAGGATGTACAGAAGCGTAGTGTTGAACTGGAACGATTACGATTCTTTTATTCGGATAAAAAGGCAGTTGAAGCAGGAATTTAAGACCTTTTTGTATCGAAATCAAGAAAATGGCTTATCAGGGGATATTTTTGTTTTATTTGTGATTATAATTTTAGCCGGCACCTGGTAAGGCCTCGTCCTTAAGGTTGAGGATCGCAGCAGTGGCAACTATTTCCCATAAGCCTCGTCTTTTAAGGCGAGCTGCTGGGTTTACTATAGTCGTATCAGTAGTTCTAAGACGGGTTAGTAATTATCCGATTTTCAGTAACAACAATAACAGGTAAAAATATGAGTGATTTCAAGTCAATTGGTATTTTAACGGCTGGTGGTGACTGTCAGGGCTTAAACGCGGCTATACGCGGCGTAGCCAAGTCCGCAATTAAGCAATATGATATGGACGTTATTGGTTTTCTGGATGGTTTCAGAGGGCTGGCTGAAAACCGTTATGAGCGCCTGGGAGATAACAGTCTGTCGGGCATTCTGACCTTTGGTGGAACGATTCTTGGGACCAGTCGGGATAAACCTCATAAAATGTCTATTGGTGATAAAGTAGTCGATACGATTGCTCAGGCTGAAGATAATTATCATAAACTGCATCTGAATGCACTGGTCTGTATTGGCGGTGGAGGGACCCAGAAAAATGCTTTGAGGTTGCTGAAAAAAACCAGTATGAACATTATTACTCTGCCCAAAACTATTGATAATGATGTCTGGGGAACCGATACCTGCTTTGGTTATGACACCGCGGTTGAAATTGCCACAGAGGCAATAGATCGGTTGCATTCAACAGCATCGAGCCACCATCGGGTTATGGTAGTAGAAATTATGGGGCATAATACCGGCTGGTTGACAGCCGCTTCGGGTCTGGCCGGTGGTGCGGATGTCGTGATTATCCCTGAAATTCCTTATGATATTGAAGTGATAAAAAATTCACTTATCAAACGAAATCGTAAAGGCAAACGTTTTTCCATTGTTGCCGTTGCTGAAGGTGCTCGTCCAAAAGATGAGAATGAAATACCGAATGATTACGAAGACAGTGCTGCAGTGCATTTAACTCATCGTCTGGCGGAACTTACCGGTCTGGAAACCAGGCTGACGAGTCTGGGGCATGTTATGCGAGGTGGCAGTCCTACTGCGGCGGATCGAATTCTGGCTACCAAGCTAGGTACTAAAGCGGTTGAATTAATTGCTGAAGGTCTATCCGGTGTGATGGTAGCCGATCGGGGTGGTTACGCAATACCTGTACCGCTGGAAGAAGTAGCGGGTAATCGCCGGATTATTCCAAACGATCATCCCCTGCTCGAGAGTCTGAGAAGTCTGGGTATTTGTCTGGGTGAGTGATGTTAAGGGTCGACAGTTTCTAATTATTAAAGTCCTTTTTTTGAGAACGATAATTATTATTCAGCTTTTTTAATTTATGTTGCTTGGCCAGGATAAAACTACGATATTTTTTGACAACGAAGTCCTCCCGGTTGCCGTTCAGTGCCATGATTTTGTCAATTTCATGCTCTAATTGCATGATTTCATTGAGCAGTTGATCGGATAACCGATTATTGTTATCCATATTTTAACTACACACTTTAAATAAGTACAATGGCATTCGTTTCATAATTTAGTATTTCAATTTCGGGTTTTGTATAGTTCAAAAATAATTATTTACCCTGCACCTCGTAAGGTTTCGTCCTTAAGGTCGAGGATAGCAGAGGTGACAACTATTTCTCAAAAGCCTCGTCTTTTAAGGTGAGGTGCTGAGCCTTGAGTCATTATAATCATCCGTACAGGATTGAAGTGTAGGAATTTGCCTCATCTTCAGTTAATAATCGTTTTTTTGTTATCAGATCCCCATTTTTTTCTCCCTTTCACTTTATTTTCAGGTATTCGGACTTTCAGCCGTTTAAGTAGTCAGTTATAATGCTCTGTTTTCGTTAACCCTAATAATTTTACTCTGGTTGGTTTATAAAAATGCCTGTTGTTACCTTACCTGATGGTTCTTCTCGTCAATTTGACTCTGCTGTTTCAATATATGATGTGGCTGCTGATATTGGCCCCGGTCTTGCCAAAGCCGCTTTAGCAGGCCGGGTAGACGGCAAATTAGTAGACACTTCCTATATTATTGATAAAGATGCCCGGCTGGCCATTATTACCGATCGGGATGAAGATGGTCTGGAGGTGATCCGCCATTCCACAGCACACCTGCTGGCACAGGCCGTTAAGGCTTTATTCCCGGATGCTCAGGTTACTATAGGTCCAGTCATTGAAGATGGTTTTTATTACGACTTTGCCTATAAGGAAAGTTTTACCCCGGAAGATCTGGCTGCCATTGAGAAAAAAATGGCGGAGCTGGTTAAGGTAAATTATCCTGTTAGTCGTACCGTTAAATCCCGGGATGAGGCGGTTAAATTTTTCCGTGATATAGGGGAAGAATATAAGGCTGAAATTATTGAAAGTATTCCCGCTGATGAGGACCTGTCTTTATACCAGCAGGGCGATTTTATTGATTTATGTCGCGGGCCTCATGTGCCTTCAACCGGGAAACTGAAATCCTTCAAGTTAATGAAACTGGCCGGTGCTTACTGGCGCGGTGACTCCAATAATGAAATGCTGCAGCGTATTTATGGTACCGCATGGGCCAATAAAAAAGATTTAAAAGCCTATCTGCATCGTCTGGAAGAAGCAGAAAAACGGGATCACAGGAAGCTGGGTAAACAGCTTGATCTGTTCCATATGCAGGAAGAAGCACCGGGAATGGTGTTCTGGCATGAAAAAGGCTGGATTATTTATCAGCAGGTGGAACAGTATGTGCGTAAAGTACTGGTAGAAAATAATTATCAGGAAGTACGTACGCCGCAGGTAGTGGATCGCAGCTTATGGGAAAAATCCGGTCACTGGGACAAATTCAGTGACATGATGTTTACTACCCATTCTGAAAATCGTGATTATGCGGTTAAGCCGATGAACTGCCCCTGTCATATTCAGATATTTAATACCGGACTAAAATCTTATCGGGATCTGCCCTTACGCATGGCGGAGTTTGGTTCCTGTCACCGGAATGAACCATCCGGTACTCTGCATGGCTTAATGCGGGTCAGAAACTTTGTGCAGGATGATGCACATATTTTCTGTACCGAAGACCAGATCCAGAGTGAGATTTCGGCTTTTATCGATTTATTGTTTGATGTTTATAAAGACTTTGGTTTCACCGAGATTTTAATTAAATTATCTACCCGCCCGGAACAGCGAGTGGGTTCAGATGAGGTCTGGGATAAGGCCGAAGCGGCTCTGGAAGCGGCACTGGACAGTAAAAATCTGGACTGGGAACTGCAGCCGGGTGAAGGTGCGTTTTATGGCCCTAAAATTGAATTCTCATTAAAGGATTGTATTGGCCGGGTCTGGCAATGTGGTACGGCACAGGTCGATTTCTCCATGCCGGGTCGTCTTGAAGCCCATTATATTGATGAACAGGGTGAAAAAC
>JALVAL010000037.1 GCA_027011205.1 Gammaproteobacteria bacterium | reverse complement strand
AAAAAACACGTCTCATTTAGCGAGTTCCAGTCATAATGTTTGAATTTCCTTAATCAGGATGATTAATGATAAATAAAATCAATAACCAAGCAGTGGAAATGAAAAATATTTTATTATTCAGCCAGAGCTTTTAGCCCCTCAGGGCTATTATCCAGCTCAGGGCTTTTATCCTGCTCAAGGCTGTTTTCTGGCCCAGGGCCATTAACTTAATAAGCGGTTAAAATCGTTAAATAAAGCAACACTCATCAGCATTATTAAAATCGCAATACCAATTTTAAGTCCCGCTTCCTGAACAGCATCTGAAACCGGGGAGCCTTTAGCCATCTCAACCAGATAATACAATAAGTGCCCGCCATCCAGCATGGGAATCGGTAATAAATTAATAACCCCGAGACTTAAACTGACAATCGCCAGAAAACGTAAAAAGCTTTCTATACCCATCTGGGCTGACTGTCCCGCTACTTCAGCAATGGTAATAGGTCCGCTGATATTTTTTAAGGAAGCCTGACCGACGACTATTTTACCTAACATTTTTAATGTTAGCACTGATAAATCCCAGGTTTTTTCTATTCCTCTGGGAATTGCTGCAAATATTCCATATTGATGCATGGCATACATGGATTTAGGTATAGGCGTAATAGACTCTGGACGGACACCAATTCGGCCGATAGTTTCACCATTATGCTGTACAGCGGCAATTTTAATGGGCAGAGTCAGACGTTTCTCTGTGGTTCCAGGACGTTCAATTTCAAGCGATATGGTTTGTCCCGGCTTATCAATAACGGCTTTTACCAGTTCTCGCCAGTGGTTTATCGGCTGGCCATTAATAGCAATTACCTGATCACCAGCCTGCATGCCCGCCTTTTCTGCTGGCGAATCCGGGGTCACCTCACTGATAATGACCTTTTCTACCGGTAATTTGATTGTTAAACCAATTATTTTGTGTAATTGAGAGGGTTCAATATCGGCAGGAATTTTATCCAGTCTCAAAGTGATATTTCGTTGATCCGCAAGCTGCACATCAACCCGGCTGCGATTCAGAAAAGCAGATAATAATTCTTCATAAACAGAACTTAAAGTTGGAGTTGGAGTGCCTGCCACAGCAACAATTTTATCACCTTCACGCAAACCCGCCTGCCAGGCTATAGAACTTTCATCCAGATGCCCCATAATCGGCTTAACCCCTGGGACACCAATAACAAACATCATCCAGAACGCAAATACCGCAAACACAAAATTAATAAATGGTCCGGCTAACACAATAGCAAAACGCGATAGTACCGGCTGACGGTTAAATGCCCGGTGTAATTCTTCCTCGGGCACTTCACCTTCTCTTTCATCGAGCATTTTAACATAGCCGCCCAGTGGAATAGCGGCAATTACATACTCGGTATCATCCTGTTGACCCGTAAATTTAACCAGCGGCTTACCAAAACCAATAGAAAAGCGCAGGACTTTAACCCCCAGTTTACGGGCCACCCAGAAATGTCCGAATTCATGTATCGTAACCAGCAGTGCGATAGTAAAAATAAATGCGGGTAAAACTATGGTAAGATTATTCATAAACAGACAAAATTCCCGCTTAATATATTTTCTAACATGAGTATCCTATAACCTGTCTGAGACCAGTTTCCGAGCAATGTCACGTGCCTGCCGATCGGACTCGAGTACAATATTCATAGTATCTGCAGCCTGCACCGTCAGTGTTTCCATAGTCTGTTCTACAATGTGCGCAATTTGGGTAAAAGCAATGCTTTCATTTAAAAATGCCTGTACCGCAATTTCATTAGCCGCATTAAGAATAGCCGGTGCCGTACCGCCCAGACGTAATGCATCATAAGCCAGACGTAAACAGACAAAACGCTCAAAATCCGGTGCCTGAAAATTAAGCTGTGCCACCTGAAAAATATCCAGCTGTGCCACCCCGGAAGTCATCCGTTCAGGCCATGCCATAGCATGTGCAATAGGGGTTCTCATATCGGGATTTCCCAATTGAGCCAGCACCGAACCATCATTATAGGATACCATAGAATGAATCACACTTTCTGGATGAATAACGACCTGAATATCATCGGCTGCGGCATTAAATAACCAGCTGGCTTCAATGACTTCCAGTCCCTTATTCATCATAGTGGCTGAATCCACCGAGATTTTGCGCCCCATTTCCCAGTTTGGATGGGCACAGGCCTGGTCCGGTGTCACATTGGACAACTCATCCACAGAGCGGTTCAAAAAAGGGCCTCCTGAAGCTGTCAGTAAAATCTTTTGCACACCAAAATGATGCAGACTGCCCATTTGATCCGATGACGCTGAATTACTGTTCATTAACTGCGCAGGCATGGATTGAAAAATAGCATTATGTTCACTGTCAATGGGCAGCAAAATGGCATTATTATCTTTGACTGCCTGCATAAACAATGCGCCCGACATCACCAGTGATTCTTTATTAGCCAGCAAAATACGCTTGCCTGCATGCACGGCAGCCATGGATGAACTTAAACCGGCAGCACCAACAATGGCGGCCATGACATAATCCACTTCAGGAGCCGATGCTATGGTATCCAGAGCAGCCATTCCTGAAAGTACTTTTATGCCCTGAGTATCCACATTGGTCTGTAGTTTTTGAGCCAGCTGTTCAGCACAGTCATGATCCACCATAACGGCATAAACCGGCAGAAACTGCACACATTGACTATACAGACGCTCAATATTTTTATTGGCCGTCAAAGCATAGACACAAAAACGTTCAGATTGTCTGGCAATAACATCCAGAGTACTGGTTCCGATAGAACCTGTGGCTCCCAGAATAGCTACATTGATCATGATAACTGTCTCATATTAGTCAAAGGTGCTTTTATAGATAGGTCATTGAAAGGGCAATATAAAAGATGGGTGCAGCAGCTGTTACACTGTCAATACGATCCAGAATACCGCCATGTCCGGGCAAAATACACCCGCTGTCTTTCAGATTGGCCTGTCGTTTAAACATACTTTCCATTAAATCACCGGTTACAGAAAATATTACGGTTATCAGAGTGATCAGTATAATTTGTATATAATCCTGCACACTGCCCTGGTTTATCAGGGTAAATATCAGAGCCATAATGATTGCCAGCAGCAGACCGCCATAAACACCTTCGCGGGATTTTCCAGGACTAATAGCCGGAGCCAGTTTATATTTACCAAACCGTCTGCCGGAAAAATAAGCACCCGTATCTGCAGCCCAGACCAGCATCATCACTGCTAATACCAGATAAGGCCCCGTGATTTTTCCCTGACCGACCAGCAGTTCAGGTATGGAATGAATTGCGATCAATGAATACCAGGTAAGAGTTAATAAGAAGATACCAATAATAGCAATAATCAAAGTTTTATTTTTCCAGAAACCAGCACTGGCTGGATAAGCAAAAATAAGCAGCAATGCAAACAGCCAGAAACCGGCAGACACAGCATTCATTACCTGAGGAGGAAGTATATAATTAATCAGCCAGATGATATAAATAATGATTGCTACAATAATGACAAAAGCCACTTTTGAGGCTACAGAAGGAAATTTGGCAAAACCAGCCCATTCATAAGCAGCAATCAGAGTAACCCCCCCCATTACCAGGGCAAAAGAGCTATTATCCAGAAATAAGATTGCATACAGTGCAAGAGGGAATAAAACCAGGGCGGTAATGACTCTTAATTTCAGCATTTATTATTATTCTTCTTTAAGTTGATCACCTGTGCGACCAAAACGTCTTTGTCTGGAACGAAAGGAATCAATTGCGTCCTGAAACTGCCGTTTATTAAAGTCCGGCCATAATACATCCGTAAAATAAAGTTCACAATACGCCAGTTGCCAGAGCACAAAGTTACTAATACGTTTTTCCCCACCGGTACGAATAAACAGATCCGGTTCAGGTAAATCTTTTAATGACAGATAATTTTCTATACTTTCTTCAGTAATATCTTCTGCCGCCAGTTTACCCTTTTGTACTTCATATGCCATTTGACGAACAGCCTGGGTAATATCCCAGCGACCACCATAATTGGCTGCAATATTCAGAACCAGACCCGTATTCGCTGCTGTTTTATTAATTGCATTGTTTATCAGGGTTTGAATTTTTTCAGAAAAAGCCGAAAGGTCACCAATAACTCTTAGTTGCACATTATTTTCGTACAGCTTCTTAACTTCTCGAGTTAATGCCGAGGCAAACAAGTCCATCAGCAAGCCGACCTCCTTTTTTGGCCGACGCCAGTTTTCACTACTGAAGGCAAACAGAGTCAGGGCTTCGATTTCCTGTTCTACACAGCTGCTAACAATTTTCCTAACCGCACTAAGTCCCGCTTTATGGCCGGCAAAACGCGGCATAAAGCGTTTTTTTGCCCAACGACCATTGCCATCCATAATAATACAGACATGGCGCAGGTCATTTCCTTGGAAACCAGTGGGCTTATCCTCAGGCATGTTAAATTTCCATTAAATCTTTTTCTTTTTCGGCCAGTATCTGATCAATTTCCTTAATATGCTTATCGGTCAGTTTCTGTACTTCTTCCTGAGCACGACGTTCATCATCTTCAGAGATTTCTTTTTCTTTTTCCAGTTCTTTTAAGGAGCTGTTGGCATCGCGACGGATATTTCGTATAGCAACTTTAGCATTTTCACCTTCACTACGAACCACCTTGATTAAACCTTTACGGGTTTCTTCTGTTAAGGGCGGCAGTGGGATCCGTATTAAATCACTGTTAGTGGCTGGATTAAGGCCAAGATTAGAACTTAAAATGGCTTTTTCAACCACCGGGATCATCTGTTTTTCCCAAACCTGTATAGACAGAGTTCTGGAGTCCAGAACCGATACATTAGCCACCTGATTTAATGGCGTTTCATTGCCATAATATGCAACACTAATACTATCCAGCAAACTGGTATGCGCACGCCCGGTTCTGATTTTCATTAATTCCTGCTTTAGAGATTCAATACTCTTTCCCATACGGGTACTTGCATCATTTTTTATTTCATTTATCATATTTTTTTCTCCTGCAGATGGAATCAGGAATGACTCAGGGGTTATATTTAATAGTTTTATCTAACCGTGTTTACATAACCATGCTTTACTGAACATGAATTACTCACAACCCTTCATTATTCAACCAGAGTCCCTTCATCAGCACCCTCTATAACTTTTTGCAGAGCACCCTCTTTGGTCATATTATAAACCCGGACAGGCATTTTATGATCCCGGCACAGAACAATTGCGGTAGCATCCATAACATTTAACTTTTTATCAAGCACTTCATCATAGCTCAGGTTCTTATACAATGTAGCACTGGGGTCTTTAACCGGATCAGCGGTAAAAACACCATCTACCTTGGTCGCTTTTATCACTACATCAGCTTCTATTTCAATGCCACGCAAGCTGGCAGCAGAATCGGTAGTAAAAAAAGGATTGCCGGTACCGGCTGCAAATATGACAACCCGATCCTTTTCAAGATGACGAATAGCTTTACGACGAATATAGTCTTCACACACCTGATGAATGGGTAAGGCGGACATAACTCGGGCAGGTACGCCATTTTTTTCCAGTGCATCCTGCAAAGCAAGAGAATTAATCACGGTTGCCAGCATTCCCATATGATCTCCAGCCACCCGGTCCATACCCGAAGCAGCCAGTCCCACACCTCGAAAAATATTGCCTCCGCCAATCACGATAGCAACCTGTATTCCCTGGTCGATGAGATTTTTGACTTCTTTGGAGACATAAGTCAAAACCTGCGGATCAATACCAAAATTCTGCTCTCCCATTAATGCCTCACCACTGAGTTTTAACAGGATTCTTTGATATTTTACGCTCACAGGCTACTCCTTTTTTCGGGGTCTATAATTTTTTAGTCAACGTATTATTTCCCGTCTTTGTAAAAAAGGGGGGAAAAGAGAAAAGGGGAATATCATTGCACCCCCCTGTTGCCTTCCTTCTATATAAAGAAGGAAAGCAAAATACAAAGTATTAGCCGCCGATCTGGGCCATTACTTCTGAAGCAAAATCTTCTGATTTTTTCTCAATACCTTCACCCACTTCCAGGCGGGTAAATCCATTAACTGTGGCACCGGCATTTTTAACCAGCGTTTCAACAGTGATATCAGGATCTTTTACGAAAGCCTGTCCCATTAAAGTATTGTCTTTGATAAAACGCTTAATTTTACCTGCAACAATTTTTTCAATAATATTTTCAGGCTTACCACTGTTAGCTGCTTCAGCCGCTGCGATTTCTTTTTCCTTAGCCAGTTCATCAGCATCCAGAGATGTTTCATCCAGGCCTTTTGGCTTACTGGCCGCTATATGCATAGCCACGTCTTTAATCAGTTCTTCATTACCGCCCTGCATGTCCACTACAACACCAATTTTGGTACCGTGCAGATAAGCACCCAGTTGAGCGTCTGTTTCAAAGATAATAAAACGACGCACGGACATATTTTCGCCAATTTTAGCAATCATGGTTTTTAATACCGTTTCAATAGTATCTTCACCATCATTTAAAGATAATTGCAGCAGTTCAACTACATCAGCAGGCTGATCACTTAAAATACGTTTAGCCACGGCTGTCGCAAAATCACCAAATTCATCACCCATTGCAACAAAGTCGGTTTCACAGTTCACTTCCAGCATGACGCCTTTTTTTCTGTCATCACTGAACTCTACAACCACTTTACCTTCAGCCGCGATACGACCTGCCTTCTTATCTGCTTTTGCCAGACCGGTTTTACGCATGTGTTCTATGGCGGCATCAATATCACCGTCCATTTCAACCAGTGCTTTTTTACACTCCATCATGCCAGCGCCGGTGCGCTCACGTAATTCTTTTACCATTGCAGCCGTAATTGCCATTTTAATTTGACCTCATATTTCTCTGCCGGAAGAAGGCTTGTCACTCTACCGGTTTATTTATTTCTGAATATTTCTCCCGTATCCATTAACTGAATACAGGAAAAAATAATAAGCCTGTTAGCTTTGTGATTAAGAAGCCTGTTTTTCAGCTTCTTCTGAACTATCCACTTCGACAAAATCATCTGCAACCACTTCAGTACTGGCAGACTTGGCTTCTAGAATAGTATCAGAGGCTGTTGACACATACAGATTAACAGCGCGTATGGCATCATCATTACCAGGAATAATATAATCAATACCAGAGGCCTTATTATTGGTATCAACCACACCAATAACTGGAATACCCAGCTTGTTAGCTTCCTGAACGGCAATTTTTTCATGACCTACATCAATCACAAATAAAGCCTGTGGCAGGTTATTCATGTCTTTAATACCGCCCAGACTTTTTTCCAGTTTCTCCAGCTCACGGGAGTTCATCAGTACTTCTTTTTTAGTCAAAGTATCAAAAGTACCGTCAGTGGATGCTTTTTCCAGATATTTAAGACGTTTGATGGATTGTTTAACTGTTTTAAAGTTGGTCAACATACCACCTAACCAGCGATGGTTGACATAAGGCATACCAGAACGTGAAGCCTGCTCTTTAATAGCACGACCCGCCGCACGTTTGGTACCAACAAACAGGACTTTACCACGCTTGGCTGCAATCTGACTGACAAAGTTCATGGCATCATTGAACATTGGCAGCGTTTTTTCCAGGTTGATAATATGAATTTTGTTGCGCTCACCAAAAATATATTGACCCATTTTGGGATTCCAGTAGCGAGTTTGGTGACCGAAATGAACGCCTGCTTCAAGCATCTGACGCATAGTGACTTTTGCCATAATTTGTGTTCCTTTAATAAGGGTTGGATCTCACCCGTATCCCATAAACCAACCTGACTGCTGCAGTTGAGCATTTCCAGGCACCCGGATTTATGTGTCGATACAGGTTCGGAATATTTAAATCCGTTATCATCAATGAGCCCGTGTTTCAGGCCCTGTCCCGGATTTATACTGTTTTGCCTGCAATACTGACATATAACAAGGCGTGCATATTATTCCATAAAAGCCTAAAAACAACAATCTTTCTTTGAATCTAAAAGCAATAAAAGAGATAATGCCTCAAACTAAAATCTGAGCGATAAATAGACAACTTATGAGTATTACTATTAAAACCCCCGGGGAAATCGAAAAAATGCGCATTGCCGGCAAACTGGCCGCTGATGTACTGGAAATGATCACCCCTCATGTTCAGGCCGGGATCACCACCGATGAACTGGATAAAATCTGTCATGATTATATTGTCAATGAACAACAGGCCATCCCTGCCCCGCTGGACTATCATGGTTTCCCTAAATCCATCTGTACCTCCGTTAACAATCAGATCTGTCATGGTATTCCCAGCGATAAGAAACTCAAGAACGGCGATATTATTAATGTGGATATCACGGTGATTAAAGACGGCTATCACGGTGATACCAGCATGATGTTCTTAATTGGTAAATCCGCCATTCTGGCGCAACGTTTGTGCCGCATCAGCCGTGAATGCTTGTATATTGGTATAGACATGGTTAAACCCGGTGTCCATCTGGGTGATATAGGTCATGCCATTGCTCGACATGCAGAACAGCAGAATTTGTCTGTTGTCAGAGAATATTGCGGTCATGGTATCGGCCTGAATTTTCACGAAGACCCTCAGGTTCTACACTATGGCAAACCCGGAACCCGGGAAGTACTTGAAGAAGGTATGACCTTTACCATTGAACCGATGATAAACGCCGGTAAACGCCACATCCGGGTATTGCCGGACAAATGGACCGTAGTCACCAAGGATCGAAGTCTTTCCGCCCAATGGGAGCATACTCTCCTGGTTACGGCTGATGGCTGTGAAATACTGACTTTGCGCAGTGATGAAGTCAGCCCGTTTGTTAAATCACCTGAGAATACAAAATAATGGAACGAAACATCCCGCCGGCCATAGAACTCTTATTTGATGTCAATGCTCTGCAGAGCGAACTGCAGCAGGCACAGTCGCCTGTCGTGCCGCTTAAAAAGGCCGTTAAATCCATATATGACACTCAAATTCAACAGTTTAATGATCAGCAGAATATAGTGCATCTGATTCACGAGCGGGCACAGGCCATTGATATTATACTTACTCTGGCCTGGGATTTTTATCAGCTGGGTAATAACGCCGCTCTGATTGCTGTAGGTGGTTATGGACGAGGTGAATTACACCCCTATAGTGATGTGGATCTCCTGCTGCTGCATGATGAAGAACACGATCTGGAAGCAGGAAATGAAGCCAATAAGGAATTTGTCGATAACCTGCACATGTTCATAGCCCTGCTATGGGATATTGGTCTGGAAATTGGTCATAGTGTCCGTACGGTGGAAGAATGTATTCAGGAAGCCTCAACAGATATCACCATTATCAGTAATTTAATGGAATCCCGTCTGATTACCGGGGAACCGTCTTTATTTGAGCAGCTTTCCTCACAACTCAGTCCGGATAATATCTGGCCGACCAAAGATTTTACGGCGGCCAAAATCAGCGAAAAACAACAGCGCTATCTAAAGTTTAATGAAACCGCCTATAACCTGGAGCCCAATATCAAGGAAGGTCCCGGAGGTTTACGCGATATTCAGATCATTGGCTGGGTAGCTAAACGGCATTTTAATGTCGAGAGTCTAAAACAACTGATAGGACATAATTTTCTGACCTCTCAGGAGTATGGACAACTGGAACACGGCCAGAAATTTTTATGGAAAATTCGTTTTGCTCTGCATGTATTATGTAATCGGCATGAAGAGCGACTGTTATTTGATTATCAAAGAGAACTGGCCAGTCAATTTGGTTATACCGATCAGGAAGGCAAACTGGCGGTAGAATGCTTTATGACGGAATATTATCAGACTGTTATGGAACTTGAACGCCTTAATGAAATGCTGCTACAATATTTTCAGGAAGTCATTATCTATAGTGATTCAGATTCCAAACCCAAAAAAATCAACCGTCGTTTTATTAATTATAAAGGCTATATTGCAGCAGCCAACCAGTTTATTTTTAGAAACTACCCTTTTGCCCTGCTGGAAATGTTTCTTCTATTGTGCCAGGATCCTGAACTTAAAGGAGTTAGAGCCAGTACGATTCGTCTGGTACGGGCACACCGATATCTGATAGATGACAGCTTCCGCAAGGATTTACGCTGCCGCAGCCTGTTTATGGAAATTTTACGTCAGCCCTTTGGTATTACTCACGAAATGCGGCGCATGAACCGCTATGGCGTTCTTGCGGAATACATTCCTGAATTTAAAAAAATCGTGGGCCAGATGCAGCACGATCTGTATCATGCCTATACCGTGGATGAACATACCTTAAAAGTCCTGCGTAATGCCCGCAGACTATTTGTTCCCAAACATGATCATGAATTGCCGCTGGCCAGTAAAATAGCCAGAATGCTACCTAAACCGGAAATTTTATATCTGGCCTGTCTGTTTCACGATATTGCCAAAGGCCGAGGTGGACGTCATGATGAACTGGGTGCCGTGGATGTTGAACATTTCTGTCAGTTACACGACCTGAATCTGAGTGACACCCGTCTGGTTACCTGGCTGGTCAGAAATCATCTGGTCATGTCCATTACCGCACAGAGCAAGGATATCAATAATCCCACCGTTGTCCATGAATTTGCCCTGCTGGTTGGCGATCACCTGTACCTGGACTATCTGTACCTGTTAACCATCTCAGATATTCGAGCTACCAGTCCAAAAGTCTGGAACAGCTGGAAGGCCGCATTGCTGGCGCAACTTTATAATCTGACCCGTATTGCACTTAACAAAGGTCTGGAAAATCCACAGGAACAGGAAGAAGTAATTAATAACGCCAAAGCCATGGCTATGGTGCAGTTAACCCGACAGGACTATGACGAACAGGATATTAATGACTTATGGAGTTCACTGCCTGCAGAATATTTTATTAAATTACAGCCGGATGAAATTGTCGGTCAGAGTCGTGCGGTACTGGAAGCTATACATAGTTCAGAGCCAAAAGAAACTATAGTTCTGGTTAATAATCAAAACCAGCGCGGCGGTACCGAAATTTTTGTTTATACACCAAAAAAAGATTATGTCTTTGCTCTGGTGACTTCAACCCTGTCACAGCAGATGCTGGATGTCTTTGAAGCCAAAACATTTACTTCTTCAAATGGTTATACCTATCACACCTATTTTGTACTGGATGAAAACGGAACCGCTATTGATGATCCTGAACGACTGGACTGCATCCAGAACGCACTGGAAGAAAAACTGGCTCAGGAAAAATTCAGCCTGCCTCCAATGAGTCAGCGACTGAGCCGAACACAAAAACAGTTCTCTCTGGAAACCCGGGTTCAGTTTGATGAAGATCTGGAAAATAATCAGTCAGTAATGACCATTACTGCCTCAAATCGACCCGCCTTATTATCCCGGATCGGACAGGCTCTGGTGGAACATAATATCTCGCTGGAAAATACCAAAATTTCAACTTTTGGCGAAAAAGTGGAAGATGTTTTTGTAATAAGAGATAAAAATCAGCAGCTTATTACCGATATCAAGAAACAGGAGAAGATTCGTCGCAATATTATTAAACTGGTGGATGAGCTGGAATAATTATTTTTGTATAAATTCCAGACCATTACCATCCGGATCCCGGCAGAACAATGCCTGACGACCTGAGCGACTCATGCTATAGGCTATTTGATGTTCTTGCAGGCTTTTTCTAATGGCGTCAAGGTCCTGCACAAAAATAGCCAGATGTCGATCCCGACCCGCATGTTCCGGAGCACCCGATAGTGGATAAAATTCCGTTCTGGGTAATTTTAACAGATGGATCTGCTGCGCGCCAATATCCAGCCAGGCGCCTTCAAAAGCCATATCGGGACGCTGCTTATTGTGCTGCATGCCCAGGATATGGCAGAAAAAATATAATGCTCGATCCAGTTCTTCAACCACCAGACTGCCGTGGTGCAATGAGATATAATTTGATGACTTTATCATTTATTTATTGTATTACCATTAATCGAAATAGCAAAGATCATTTGCCTGATGGGTGGTTTTTCTTTTATAATGCCGCGATCAGATTTTGAGAGCCAGAGAATGAATCCTGCACTAGAACTGCTAAAACCATATCCATTTGAACAACTAGCTAAACTTAAACAATCTATCTATCCCAATGGTCAGTTACAGCATATTGCCCTGTCCATTGGAGAGCCGAAACACAAACCACCGGAACTGGTTTTTAAAGCCATTAAAAACAATCTTGCTGCTCTGGCCCAGTATCCCGGTACCAGAGGCTTACCCGAATTACGGCAGAGCATAGCCGACTGGCTGGAAAAGCGATATAAGCTGCCAGAGGATATTATTGATCCAGATACCCAGATTTTACCTGTTAACGGCACCCGCGAAGCCTTATTTGCATTTGCCCAGACCGTAGTTAATAACAGAGAAAAAGATCCGCTGGTGATTATGCCCAATCCTTTTTATCAGATTTATGAAGGGGCTGCCATACTGGCCGGTGCAACACCTTATTTTGTCAATGCCGGTGAACGGACTTATTACATACCGGATTATGACAGCATTCCCAAAAAAATCTGGAAGCACTGCCAGCTGTTGTATATCTGCTCCCCCGGCAATCCATCCGGTGAAGTGATAGATAAAACACTATTACAGCAATTAATTAAAATATCCCAGTATTTTAACTTTATTATTGCCTCGGATGAATGTTATTCAGAAATTTACCAGGATGAAGAACGACCACCGCCAGGCCTGCTGGAAGTCGCCAGTGATATGGGACTGACCAATTTTAAAAATCTGGTGGTATTTAACAGCCTGTCCAAACGCTCCAATGTTCCGGGCCTGCGCTCCGGGTTTGTGGCAGGTGATGCGGATATTATTAAAAAGTTTTTTCTGTATCGTACTTATCATGGTTCCGCCATGCCCTTAACCACTCAACACGCCAGTATGGCTCTATGGCAGGATGAACAGCATGTTCGACAGAATCAGGATGCCTATCGAGAAAAATTTAAGGCCTTTATAGATATTCTCAATCCGGTCATTGATATTTCTGCACCCCCGGGTTCATTTTATATCTGGCTCAAGGTCCCCTGTGGTGATGATGAAAAGTTCACATCAAAACTGTATGAAGAACAAAATATTACGGTTCTTCCCGGCAGTTATTTATCTAGAACAACCGGTCAGGCCAATCCCGGCCTCGGCTATGTCAGAATCGCTTTAGTTGCTCCTCTTGAGGAATGCATTGAAGCCGCTAAACGTATACGCACTTATCTAAAGCGTTATAAGGAATAATTATGACTGATATGCAAGAAGTAATCGAACAGGCCTTTGAAAACCGGGCAGAAATCACCCCGGCCTCAGTTGACACTCATGTTAAAGAAGCAGTTTCTGAAGCCATCCATATGCTGGATACCGGTCGCCTGCGGGTTGCTGAGAAAATTGATGGCGACTGGGTCGTTAATCAATGGCTTAAAAAAGCAGTACTATTGTCTTTTCGTATTGAAGACAATCATTTTATGAAAGGGGCTTTTACCAACTATTTTGATAAAGTTGAATCCAAATTTCAGGATTTTAACTCCAGAGATTTTCGTGAAACAGGTATTCGGGTAGTCCCTCCTGCCACCGTTCGTAAAGGTGTTTATATTGCACCCGGCGTGGTTTTAATGCCATCATATTGTAATATTGGTGCTTATGTTGACAGTGGTACTATGGTGGACACCTGGGCCACTGTCGGCTCCTGTGCCCAGATTGGTAAAAATGTTCACCTCTCCGGTGGTGTAGGTATTGGCGGCGTACTGGAACCTGTACAGGCCGGCCCTACCATTATTGAAGATAATTGTTTTATCGGCGCCCGTTCTGAAGTTGTTGAAGGTGTGGTTGTTGAAGAAGGTTCCGTTATATCCATGGGTGTTTATATTGGTCAGAGTACCCGTATCTATAACCGCATGACCGATGAAATTACTTATGGCCGCATTCCTGCAGGCTCTGTGGTAGTCTCCGGTAATCTGCCCTCAGATGATGGAAAATACAGCCTGTACTGTGCCGTTATTGTAAAACAGGTAGATGCAAAAACACTGGGTAAAGTGGGTATTAATGAGTTATTACGCAATATTTAATTAATATTTCAAACATTCTATTACCAGATAAG
>JALVAL010000036.1 GCA_027011205.1 Gammaproteobacteria bacterium | reverse complement strand
GTCATATATTCCCATTTGACAGCAAAAACTTCTGTTAAGGCATGCCAGAGAGAGAAGGGCTTGCCGACAAATTCTGCTTTTTCATTCTTTTCAATAATGATCTTGTGGGAGGAACTGTATAACCAGAGGCGTAATAAATATTCAATTAAAAAAATGCTGACCGCAAACCATTCAAATATCCGGCCAAATAATCCCAGATCATGTCTGACCTCATAGATAATCAGATAAACACTGGAAATAACCAGGGTGATCATACAAATATCAAAATAGGGACGAGTTCGAGATCGGGGATTCTCGATTAAATTATAAAAAAATTGTTTAAAGCGTTTATAACGAACTGAATCATCAAGCTTATAACAAAGTTGAACAAAACGGGTGCTTATCGACATAATATAAATATATCATGCTCTGGTTTGTTTATCCAAAAGTGATTAGTTCAGGTAAATTCTGCTTGCTCAGAATGGGCCGAGGGGGGGGGACCTGTGCCAATAGCCGCTTAATGTGTTTCCCGCTACCTTTTCGGTACTACTAAGCTGGCTGACAATCAGATTCAGTAGCGGAAAGGTAGCTGGACATGTATTGCTTTATTGCATTGGGTCGGCACCCAGAGTGCCGATCAGTTCGTCCAGATATGAGGCTGGTGAAACCAGCTTAAGCTTTTCTTCAGCTAGTTTCAGCTGGCCCGATATTTTCAGACGGCGTGCTTCATCGGCATGGCTTTCTTTTTCCAGGAATTCAGTCAGATAGTTAATATGGCGCTGCCATAAATCCATATCCCGCTGTTGTTTAATCTGCAGACGTTGTTGATACCAGCCAGAAGATAATAGAACTTCACGAGTAAACATAGCTCGAATATCAGGATGATGAGCATTTTTACCTTCATATTCTCCATTAGCCATAATATATAACAGGGCTTTAATGGGTGGACAGGCCTGCTTTATGGAGCCGTCATCAATATAACTTTGAGCTACTTTTTGCTGAGCTTCAACAATATTATTAATACCGTCCACAAAGTCTTCCATGCTCTGGGTTTCAGGACGCAGAATACTTTCATCAAACACCGCTGATGGATTGTCAAAAATTTTGCCGAAGAAACCGTGTACAAACAGGTTGGTGATCCGATAACCCAGGCGGCTGGCAAGTACCTGCTGGCCCTTGTGTTCAAAGTCATCCAGTTTTTCCAGTTGTCCCTTGCTGATAAGATAGTCAGGACGGCGTTTCTCCGGTTTCAGCTGAGCCCAGATCTCAGGAATAATCAAACTGATATCATGATTTACCTTAGTATGAGGCCCTACATAACCGGCCGCACTGCTAAAGCCCGAATAATCGGTCAGAATATAGGAAACCAGTGCATTATTTAAGTCTGCGGTAGGCAACAGGGCATTAAATGGACCTTTGGTCAATGCCCCTTCAGAACCGGCACCGGTAGTCGATGGAGATTTACCGGTCAGACTGCAGATAAAGTCCATAAACAGTTCCGGCAGTTCCTGATAATGGATCGGATTATAAACGGCCAGAGAACGAATGCCGGCTTCTGGGTCGGGTGGATTATTTCTGCGTCCGGTTAATACCGAGTCTACCGGGAAACAAATGGGTTCATCCAGTGGTGCTCTGCGGTGGAAGCGGGCACTCATTTCAGCCAGATATAATTTAACAGGATTGGCTAAATCAGAACGCAACTGCAGATAACGCGGGTTTTTACTGGGTGCACCATCTACTATTAAGGGATGTGCAGATGATACCGCCATTTTACCTTCTTCCAGGCTTTTTAACAGCAAGTTGCGCATTGGCTGGGTATACTTATCAAATTCAACCTGATCTTCAGTAATTTCTCTGAGATCGTCCGTGGTCAAAGGCTGATAATTAGCAAGAAAATTATCAGGCTGTGACATTTCCAGTTCGGTTTGTTTGTCGAAGCCTTTAATAATGGCATCATCAGGTCTCTGGAACAGGCGAGATTCACAGTTTTTAATCAGTTTAATGCATTCATGTCTGTTTTTTTCCGGCATATTGAGCAGTTTTTTAGCCGGTACCACGACAGATGCGGTAATATCATCTTCCATCTGTACTTTTTCAGCAACCACATAGTCCTGACGCATTTTGTAAATTCGCCAGGCACCGTCAGCATCAAAGCCGACCCGTAGATAAGACATAACTAACTGTCGGTCGTCGTATTTCAGTTCGTGTCCCTGTACACCGTCAATCATATCCACGGTAAAATGTTTGTGCCAGTTAGCACCCCATTGTGGTCGATAAAAGCGTTTGATCATAAACGCCAGAGCTTTAATTGAGCCGGGTATGGTTTCCAGCCACTTATTATACTCGGGGGTAAATTTTTCCTCTGAAGGTGTCAGCATTTTTATCATGGAGCCGAGACTGCGGTTCATGCTTAAAGGCGGACGATGTGGATTGTCTGTATAGTCCGGTGTAAATTCTTCTTTATAACGATGAGTGTAATCGTAATTAAAGATTTCTTTTACTTTTTCCAGGGATTCATTCAGATCGCCAACAAATAACGGGCCATAAATAACGGCGTCATCAATTGCTTTGGAAATTTCTGATTTGCCGCCGCCGGAAACAGTACAGGGCTTGTGGCAGAAGGTCCCTTCTGCATCAGTACCGACAATTCGCCAGGATGGTGCTCTGGGATGCTTTTCCATGGCAATTTTATAGCCGCTGGGGTGCATATAGGTATAACCGGGTTTCAGTTTAATTGCCTGAGGCTTGCTCTTATAAGTCCAGGTTACAGTCTGTTCATTCAGATCCATCTGCAGGTTTTCAGAGGGTACATAAATGAGTTGTGGGAATTTTTTATCAATACCATAGCCTTCATCCTGAAGGTTCATGATGTCACCATAACGGTCTATAATTTCATCAAAACAATAATCGGTGTTTTTGGTGCGGGTATCCTTGCCGAATTCTTCACCATGATTGTGTCTGGGAAAAGCCAGAGCACCACCGGCGTGTTCTTCTTCAGCCAGACCGAATAGATTGGCTGCATAACTGAGCTGAGTTTTAACTTCTTTTTTACAGTAACCAAAGTAGTTATCAGCAAGAATAGTCACAATGATACCCCGCTTGTCGCGGGCAGTAATTTTAAAAGGCTGACCATTGTTGTACAGCTGGTTTTCTTTTTCCCAGCACATGCCGTCTGTTTTCTGACGCTCGGTTGCCTCGTCAATATGCGGCAGTCCCAGCTCCTTTTTGGTCATTCTTATTAAATGGGGTGCCAGAATGACGCAGCCGGTATGTCCGGTCCAGTGTTCGATATCCAGTCCGGCATCATTTTCAGCCAGGCTGGGGTTGCCCGCATTACCAAAAATACTTTCTACAAAATCCAGATTGCTGGTAAGGGCACCGGGAGCAAAGAAACGGATTTCCATGGTTTTTTCAGCTTTGGATGCACGACTGTCTTTGAAGGGAATAGCCGGACAGACAATTGGGCGCAACAGAATTGAAACAAAACTGTGCGCCTGTTCTTTTTGCTCAGAGGTAAAAGGGAGAGTCAGTAAGTCTTTGGGGGGATTTAGAGCGGCAGATAATAAATTGGCGAAAACTATTTTGGGTACTGCTTTTTTATCGCCGGGTACGGGCAGCCCGCCTTCTGCAATATGAAAAGAACCCGCCGTGGTTCTTCTGTCTCTGGAGGTATTATGCAATACGCCCTGACTCACTCGATAACTTTTGACAAATTCGGATTCAAAATAATCATTTTCAGCCGGCAGGGATAATTCACGTGCCACTCCATGGCGATCCAGAATCAGGGTATTAGAGGGCAAAACAGGTTGCTGGTTACTGCCGCTGTCACTCAGATAGTCATCCAGGAAGTTCTGTATGCGCTGGTCAACAGGGCATAGGTACTGGGATAATAGGCGGGATTTTTCACGATAACTTTGCAGTAAATCGTCTGCAATGGAAAAAAAATCGTTATCACAATCCTGTGCTTCACAGGCGGGTAGTCCCGAAGAATGAAGTTTGAGGTTGATATAAAGCTGTAAACGCTTTTTTTCCTCACCGGCTTTCAGTTTATTATTACTGCTCTGTAAACCTAGTGATTTAGTTAAATCCATATAAATACCTTTTATATTACCTTACTTGATTGCCTTAAGCGTCCACCCGGACATTCCCTCGGACAGGCTTCTGGAGGGAGAAAATATTCGGATCTGGAGTATCCTGCCGATATATTTATCTCACTTTGCAGGCTGAAATTCCAGGAGCGGGTAATTTAGCAGATTTATGAGTTTTTTTAAATAAAAAAGCTATATTTAAGTCTATGCTAATGTAGTTTTTAAAGTGGTCTGTAGCTTACAAAGGCGATATGTTTCATATATATAAAGTAGATATCTATTGATTGTCATTAAT
>JALVAL010000035.1 GCA_027011205.1 Gammaproteobacteria bacterium | reverse complement strand
GGTCGAATTAATTATGAATTTTATTGAAACCCGTGGTAATGATGGTGAACACCCATTACAGGTTAGTTTTTCACAGGCCATACTGGCTCCAATTGCTTCTTTTGGGGGAATTTATGTACCTGAATCTCTGCCGGATTTAGGTACTGACTTTCTTCAGCAACAGCTTAACTCATCTTATAAAACACTGGCTAAAGCCGTTTTATCCGCTTTTGACATTGATATTGATTCAGCGGTAATTGATGAAGCCCTTGATTTGTATAACCAGTTTGACGACCCTCAAAATCCGGTACCTCTGACTAAGGTAAAGGATGATTTATATGTCAGTGAGCTTTATCATGGGCCTACTCGCGCATTTAAGGATATGGCGTTACAGCCTTTCGGGGTGGTTTTATCCTCACTGGCTCAAAAACGTAATGAAAACTATCTCATTATGGCGGCCACCAGTGGTGATACCGGTCCTGCAGCACTGGAAACCTTTAAAAACCGTGCTAATGTACAGGTAGCCTGTCTGTATCCTGATGGTGGTACCTCGGATGTTCAGCGTCTGCAGATGGTGACAGAAAATGCCCCAAATCTGAAAGTTATCGGTATTCATGGCGACTTTGATGATGCTCAGAACGCCTTAAAACGCTTACTCGGTTCTGCAACCTTTAAAGCTCGTTTGAAAGAAAAAAATATTCACTTATCGGCAGCCAATTCAGTCAATTTCGGACGTATTATTTTTCAGTTAATTTATCATATCTACAGCTATCTGGAACTGGTGCGATTAGGTGACATTGCATTGGGTGAAAAAGTATATCTGGATGTCCCCAGTGGTAATTTTGGTAATGCTCTGGGGGGATATTATGCGATGAAAATGGGGTTGCCTGTGGAAAAAATTCTCATTGCATCCAATAAAAATAATATTCTGACCCATTTTATTCGGGATGGTCAATACGATTTAAGAAATATGTCGGTTATTTCAACCAGTTCCCCGGCAATGGATATCCTGAAATCCTCCAATGTTGAGCGCATTCTATATGATCTGTTTGGTGCAGAACGAACCAGAGAATTAATGTTCCAGCTGGATAATGACAATCATTATGAATTAAGTAAGGACGAGCTGGCTAGCATACAGGCCGTATTTGCCGCTGATTTCTGTGAAGATGAAGAAGGTAAGCAATATATCAAGGATGCTTTTGCACAGGGTTACTTAATGGATCCTCATACAGCAACCTGTTTTAAGGCCTATGACAGCTGTCGGGACAAAGCATTAAAAACCATTGCCTATTCTACTGCAGAATGGACAAAATTCTCGCCTACTATCGCTAATGCTTTAACGGGTGAAGAAGATACTGCTGATCAGGATGCTCTTAAAGCCATTGCCAGAGAAGCCGGCATAAAAATCCCGAAGATTATCAGTGACTTGTTTGACCGGGAAATTGCTAAAAAAACGGTGATTGATAAACAGGATATTGAACAGGAGATTCTGAATTTTCTCCAGAATTAATTTTTTCTCTTTTTTGCAAAAACCTGCAAAAAAGAGAAAATAACAATCAATTAATTTTTTTTCCAATAAACGGAAATTTTACCTTATAGCCGCCCATTGCTTTTGACAGGCCGTATATACCATACATAACAAAAACACTGTGCACACAGGTAATATAAACAATAATGATAGTCCAGGTTGCTGCGGCACTGATATTACTTAAAAAATAAAATGCGCCCACCACGCACACAATAAATATTCCGGCCAGGATACTGGCAATAAAATTCTGACGTATATGATTAAAGGCCAGAGAATCCGGATTATTCTTATGTTTTTGAAACATAGTAAACAAAATTAAAAATGGAATTACCGGTATCAGTAATAAATTTGCGAGAAACAGTGTTTCTGAAATGATTGCCGCAGTGATCTGTTTTTGATCGGTGCTGCGTTGAGCAGTGATATTATTCATTGTGCTTTGTGTATTCATAATATGCTTATATGTCTGGTTTATTTAATTTTAACAGCCCTTAACAGTATATCAGGCAATAATGTTCAAAACATTCTCAGGTGGCCTTCCCAGCGCGTATTTTTTGTCCTCAGTAACCACAATAGGGCGTTCAATCAGTTTAGGGAATTTGACCATAGCGGCAATAAGTTCTTCATCACTTAAGGATTCATCATCCAGATTATTTTTCCTGTATTCAGCTTCTTTTTTGCGCATTAAGTCTCTGGGTTTCATGTCCAGTGAGTTTAACACGGCTTTCAACTCAGTTTCTGTTGGTGGTGTTTTAAGATATTCAATAATTTCAGGTTCAATACCATTATCCTTTAACAGCTGTAATGTCTGACGGGATTTGGAACAACGGGGGTTATGATAGATTTTTGTGCTCATGTTTTTTTCCTGATACTGGTTACAAAATGCCTGAATAACCAAGTGTTTTAGTTAGTTATTTGGACTATATCAAAATCAGGCAATAAATGCACTACAATAATTAAGGCTTTTTGTCTCTACTCATCGTGATATAGGATTCAAAAGTCGCTGATCAATAGACTTGATTTGGTCTGGTTTTTTTCCATTTATAGTAATAATTATGTGGTCAGGGCAAAGATTGGCCAAAATCAGCTAAAAGATGAAAGATCAACAGTTGCTGGTGTTAATTGATAATATGAGACATATTTATAAGCTCTGAAAGATTTTTTGCACCCATTTTTTCCATGGTATTGGCTCGATGAATTTCAACAGTTCTGATGCTGATATTAAGTTCATATGCGATGATCTTGTTTAGTTTTCCTGCAATCACTTTAGAAAAAATCTGTTTCTCTCTAGGGGTTAATGACAGATACTTTTCCTGCGCCTCGTGTTTTACAGCATATTTTTTATGACGATTATTATTTATTCTGAGAGCTTTTGAAATTAACTCAAGTAGTTGCTGATCACTGAATGGCTTTTGCAGAAAATCAATGGCACCATTTTGAACGGCTTTTACGGCCATAGGAATATCTCCATGACCAGAAATCATAATAATGGATAATAAGGCTCCTATTTCAGACATTTTTTCCTGCAACTCCATACCACTCATGCCCGGCATACGTATATCCAGAATTAAACAACCCCGGGTGTTAAAATCAAAATTCTGAAAAAAAAGATCAGCGGATTCAAAACATTCGACCTTATAACCAACAGATTTAATCAACAAACGAAGAGCCGCTCTTACATCGGGCTCATCATCAACAATAAAAACCGTTGCTTTATCCAGGTTTGAATTTAAAAGAGCTTTAGACAAAATGTTCTCCGCTTGTTATATCCTGCAATAAACTTCATTGTAAATTTTTAATGGCATCTGTTTAAGCCATTGTATAAACGGGGAATATTGATTTTTATTAATGTTCCCGTTTCTTTTAGGTCTGGTTTGTTATTGGAAATTATTTCAATGCTCCCTTTATGCAGATTGATTATATGTTGACACATTGACAGGCCAATACCAATACCCTCTTTTTTAGTAGTGATGAAAGGTTCAAATAATTTGTTACGGACACTATCTGAAATTCCAGAACCGTTATCTTTAATGTGTATTTTACAGTATAGATCATTGAAAGAAGTTTCTATTATAATCATTGGATTTTTTATATTTTCATCCATAGTTGCATCAATTGCGTTATTTAACAGGCTTATTATGACTTGTTTAAGCTGAACAGAATCAACACAAACTGAAGAAGAAGAAGGATCATAATCCGTTTTTAATAATATTCTGGATTTAAAATAATTTAAATCTGTAAAGTCAATGCATTCCTGAATAAGTTGATTAATACAGATACTCTGATAGTGTAAAGTGTTGGTATTGAGCTGAGACTGAGTGCGAAGTTCATGTATTAACTGCCCGGTATTTTTGGCATTAATGACTACTCTTTCCATAGCATCAGTGATTTCTTTTGAGGTTGCGTGTTCCAGATAAAGACGCTGCATGGCCTGAGTATAGCTCAGGATGGCTGTCAGGGGTTGATTTAATTGATCAGCTATAAATGCAGATATTTCACGCATGGCATTAAGACGGGAAAATTGTTTTAAATTTTTAAAATCTTTTTTTAGCAGAGCAGGATCGGAATCAGAGCTAAAATTGACATTATCTACAGGGTAAAGCATGATCAGGTAAGAATTTTTATTTTCCTGGTGGGCTACCATTTTTAACTGCAACCTGCTGGTAATAGTGCGATGGTTAATGGTAAGCAGAGTTTCATAAGTCTGACGAGGTTTTTTTATATATTTAGTAATTACCTGTAAAAAATCCTGTTTGTTAAAGGAACTTGAAAGCTCGGTTATATTATCCAGTTTTGAGTATTCAAATGTCAGTATTTTTTTTGCTTCTGAATTTTTATAAAGGATAATACCCTGATTATCAACAATAAATAT
>JALVAL010000034.1 GCA_027011205.1 Gammaproteobacteria bacterium | reverse complement strand
GTTCAAGAACCTCACTCTTGCCAATCATAAATGGCATTTTATCATTTTGAGCCTTGATCCTTGATTTACAGAAAAGATGATCGGCTTCACGTGCAGCATTCTCCAATACCCGCTGTACCGTCAGCGTTAATTCCTCCATACTCACGGGTTTGGTCAGATAGTGAGCAGCCCCGGCCTGTATGGCCTGTACTGCATTTTGAACCGTACCATAAGCGGTCAATACAATAACCGGATGTGACTCTTCGACCAGAAAGGACAGCTTATCTATACAGCATCCATCAGGTAACCTCATATCTGAAATAATTAAATTTGCTTCATGTTTATTCAGAAACTTTCGTGCATCCTGCAGACAATTCACTCCAAAAACAGAGTATCCTATGGATTCCAGTTGCATTGAAATCATTTTGTTGAGTAATTCATCATCTTCAATAACAAGTATTATGGTATTCATTTTTCCAGTCTCTTTATCGAAGCCTCCGGGATTCTAAGTATAAAACAACTGCCTTTTCCCAACTCACTATGAGCTTCAAGCGAACCATTAATACTTTGTGCAATAGCCTGAGATATAGGCAGCCCCAGTCCTGTTCCATGTACATTATCAGCCCGCCTGCTGAAAAAAGGCATAAATATCTTGCGTAGATGCTCTTTGGAGATACCTACACCGGTATCATCAAAATGAATAACCACCTGTTCATTTTCAACAAAGCCTTTGATTGCAAGTTCACCACCCGAGTGCATGGCATGGAATGCATTTTGCACCAGATTAAGGATCAACATACGCATCTCACTCTCACTGGCAAAAACTCTTAATGGCTGTTCCGGGAAAATGGTTATAATTTTAATGTCTGCCTGCTCAGCATCCCACTTCACAAGACCAAGAACATCTTCGATTGCTTTACAAATATCCACTAATTCCTGCTGCCCCATAGGGGCAGCACTCAAACGTAACAGACGTTCGGTCATCTGGATACACTGTTCCATGGATTGAGTCACAATATCCAGAAAAACATTAACATCCGGTGAGCGTCTGTCTTTATTACTATAGGCTTGTTTGCCACTGTCAATACTGTATTTTAAGGAATTCACAGCCAGTTTCATTGAACTCAATGGATTATAGATTTCATGAGCCACATTTGCGGCAAGGCGACCAAGTTCCGATAATCTCTGTTCATGTGTGAAACGAACTTCTTTTTTTAAATCACGTATGGATTCCACCACTAAAATTTTTTCTTTACCCTGCCTGTTAATTTTCATTGCTGCCGCATATATTTCGACATCCAGTACATTACCATTACATAATTTATGACGGCGAATAACCTTATAGGGTTTGCCACTATTTAAAACCTCCTCAAGAGAACAGTTCATCAGTTCTGCAGGACAGGGTGAATCTCTACCATGAGTCGCTGCATAACATTTTTCACCTGTCCATAATTTATTCGGGCAGCCTGTCTGATCACGAAAGGCCTGGTTAACCAGGAGCATATTGTATTCTTTATCAATAATACGCAGGCCATCAGGAATTGCATCCACCAAGGCCTGAAGAAACGCCTGCTCTTCCTCCAGCCTGCGCACGCTAGATTGAAGACTGGTAGCCATTAAATTAAACGTTTTACCCAGACCACTCAATTCATCATTGCCATTAAGCTGGACACGGGTATCAAGCTTTCCCTGAGCAAGAGAATGACTGGCGCTACTCAATACCCCTACAGAACGTAAAATAAACCGGCGAATAAACCACCAGCCGCCAAATAAATTTATAATAACAATAAGCGCACCGGCACTCATAAGAATTAAAGTCGTGTTTCGCACTTTATGACGAATTGAAGAAGCATCATAATCAATAATTAAAAAACCATTTAGCGCATGCTTTTCAATTGAACCATGGCATTCCTGACACGGGGGTTTATTGTGCACAGGATTAACACTGCGTAACACTTCAACACCCTGCTCATTATTAATAAAATCACTGCTGAAATGCTGCAGTTTAAACGGTTTGATATTAAATGCGTTGCCAATGAACTCCGGATTGCTGGAAAAGCGGATTTTCCCAAGAGGATTTACAATCATCACATTTTTAATTTTTTCCTGCTGTCCCAAACGATTAACAATAATACTTAAGCCGTTTAGATCACGCTTCAGCATGGCATTTTCTAATGATGCCTGAAGCAATAGATTAACATTATTGGCAGCCTGCGCTCGTTCTTCCTGAAGCTCTGACTGATAAAAAGTCAGGAACAAAACTAAAAATACCAGCGAACTGATTAAGAACCCGGCTATGGTTGCCAAAGTAAACTTTTGGTTGAGACTTGTTATAAACTGGTTCATAACATTGCAATCTCCCAAAGACATTATATCTGTGCTGAGGTATGGATTAAATCAGGAACATCCTGTTACTGCAAACCATTATACTTGTGAAAAACAATAAGTCCCTGACATTTTGTCAGGTTTAAAAAATTATTCTAATATTTATTCCCTCTGCTATAAAAAATATTTATTCCAGTTAACCTGTTTGGTAAACACATCCGTAACTTTAATAGCTATGGCGTATCTTTTGCTTTACTTATAACTCACCTCATTAAACCATAAGGAGATACCATGTTAAGACAAATCAGAATAGTCCAGGGGATGCTTGCAATCTTTCTGCTGTGTATCAGTCACTTTTTATTGGCACAGGATTCCGTTGCCGATTATGAACGCTCTCTAGAAGCAGATAATAACAAATTGCAAGCCCATGAAGTTTTAAATAGTGATGAAATATCATCTTATAATTTTAATAATAAAAACCTTATTCAGAAACTGCACAATAGTGGCTGGGATGTTATAAAGGATGACGAAGGCAGTTTAATTTTAAGACCACAAAAAAAATCTGTGCAAAAGGTCAACAATTCTAAATCCAGAAAGGAACAGTGGCAGAAACTGAAAAGTAAATTTCAGGCTGCTGGCTGGGGAGCAGAAATTGATCAAGGTGGCTCCATGCGTCTGACACCCCCTGTTAAGCCATTTAAAGAATCAACTGAAGATTCCGCAAAGCCCGATATTTTCTCTTTTCAGGATATGCAGCAAAAGTTAAAAGATAGTGGATGGGGAATCCGCAATAATTCTGATGGCAGTATTTTCTTATTTCCACCTCAGAAAACCATTGACCATAAACTTCTTATTTGCACGGGTACTATGCCCGGTGTAGCGGTTTCCTTACCGGTCAATAGCTGGCAGGATGCGCATAATATTGCCCAGCACTGGCTGCAGCAGGAGTCTATTGAACAGACTATGGTTGGAAAAATACGCAAAATCTTTAATATCTATCTTATCAGTATTGTTTCAGATAAAGCACCTTATGCACTTAAGCATCAGATCGCTGTCAGAAGAACCGATGGTCACGTTTTATTCCTTAACTAAAAAAATATTTTGTCAGGATGTAGTGACCATCCTGACAAAATGTCACAACTAAAGTAACTCTTCCATAATGTTTCCAATTGTTTGTTTTTAGTTATTATTATCTTTTTTCATAAACAGACCTTTTCTGCCGGTTTGTATAATTTCACAACAAACCTGAATCCTCCTGACACAAAGTCAGGTTTTTTATTTTATAACACGGCCAGCAGATAACTGATATTATTTTTTTTTATTGTTTTTCATGATCTTATCAATTTTTTATTAACAATGGCATAAGCGTTGCTTTTACTGAATTATTCCTGATTAACTTTTCATAAATTATAGGAACCGAATCATGGTTTTAAACAAAGCAGACTTAATTAAGATAATCGCAAGCTGGTGTTTTATATTTTCTATAATTTCATCTGCTTCAGCAGCTGACTATCCTGTAGCCGGCATCAGCCCATGGCAGAGACCTCAGGGTGCACCGGTAATCGAATGGGTAAAGCATAACCGATTATGGTATCAACATGCTCTGACAGGGATCAGCAGACCTTATCCACGCAGTCTTTATTTTCTGGATAATCAGGGAAACTGGTATACACCTTTTACTCGTCCGGGAATGACAGGAAAATATGATATTCGCAAATGGCATAAACAATAAGTCATAAACAAAAATTTTAGTCTTCAGGGTTTTGTGAAAAGGAAAAATATTCACATCACCTCGTTGTAATGGTCTGATTTACTATTAGACAAAAATAAAATCCTCAGGAGGAATAGAATGAAATTACGAATGCAAACACTTAACAGACAAGTTAAAAAAATTGTAGGTACATTAGCCATTATTGGTACTGTTGCAGCGACTTCTGTTAGCGCCAGTATGTACGGCATGAACGGTATGTCTGGCATGAACGGCATGAACGGTATGTCTGGCATGAACGGCATGAACGGTATGTCTGGCATGAACGGCATGGCTGGTCGATGGGTATGGCGTCCAGCAATGCGGGGTA
>JALVAL010000033.1 GCA_027011205.1 Gammaproteobacteria bacterium | reverse complement strand
TAATAAGGCTATTCTGGCGGTTTCTTTTATCGTTGCCTTTCTAACCTTGCTGGGTTTTTATTTAAAAGTCATTATTCCATTAAACAGGGCGGCAAGCGCTTTTAAAAAGGTATCAACCGGTGATTTCGGGCATCAGGTAGAGGTGAGAACTAATAATGAAGTGTCATCTATTACCAGAAGTTTTAATGATTTATCTCAACGCTTATATTCAATATTCAAACTTATTGAAAGAATTCAGCAAGGCAGTGATCTGGATAGTACTCTGGCATTTATTGCACAGGAGTTTTCTTCGCTTCTGCCTATAAACTGGACCAGTGCGTTATTACATAATGGTAATGCAACTCATCTGGAATTACAGGGTGCGTATCTTGATGGTCGATCATTACTATTATCACGTGTTGTTTATTCTGTTAAAGGCACATTACTGGAACAGGCCATGCAGAGTGACAAGCCATTACTTATTTCAAATCTATCTGAAATTGCTCAAAATAATGATTGTTATGTGTTTTTAAATATGCTGGCTGAACAGGGCATGAAAAGTGCAATTTTCCTGCATTTGTCTCAATCCACACAAGTTCCAGGCATGCTGGTTTTTGCTTCACGCAATGTAAGGGCATACAATGAGGAGCATATCGAATTACTCAGTAATATTGCACATCTGGTTACTCATAGTTTTGGTAAAACCGTCAAGATGGCTGAGCAGAGCCGTCTGGCAGCAATTGGTGAGTTTACATCCGGTATAGTTCATGAAGTTAGGAATCCGTTAACTACGATTGGACTGGCTTTGAGATACTTTAGTCATCAAAAACTGGATGATGATGGAAAAGAATGGTCTGAAATTTCTCTACGAGAATCCGAACGAATAAAACGATTGCTTGAAGATGTTCTGCTTTATGCCAAACCGGTTAAATTAAATTTAAAAAGAATTTATCTGCCTGATTTTATTAATGACTTTATTAATAATAATAAATCAATGGGAGCAGCTAAGAATATTTCTTTTACTTATACAGATCCTGAAAGCAGTTTAAATGATTTATGGATTATTGCGGATAGTGATCGTTTAAATCAGATTTTTCTCAATATATACCAGAATGCAGTGGATGCCTCCTGTTCTGATGCCATAGTATCCTGCTGCCTCAAGTCCAGCTCTGAAGCCTACACCATCAGCATTATAATTAATAATCAGGGAGAAGTAATTAATGCCCCTGTTCTTAAAAGAATAGGCGAACCTTTTTTTACTACAAAAATACGAGGCACAGGACTGGGAATGGGGATTGTTAAACGTCTGCTAGAAGCACATAGTGGACGTTTGGTTATTTTTTCCAATAAATCAAGGGGAACCGATGTGGTAATAATACTACCTTTGGGTAGTTAACTATTTAAAGATATTTATCTGCTTGAGTTCCTCCCGCATAACAACGGCAGGCTTTATTCATTTTATCCTTTTTTATATCTCCATTTTGCTATAGGGGCTGTTGATCTTTCATCTATTACCTGATTTTGGCCAAATTTTGCCCTGACTGTGTTATTTTTTACTACCAGTGGAAATGCATTGATACGTAAAAAATGCCTTATCAGGACACAATTTTTCTCAAAAGCAACTTAACATCTGAAAGAACAACGGTCCTTAAATTTCAGTTAAAAAATATTCTTAATTGATGTTGTTGTCATATAATCCATAGGATTATTAGGTATTGGCCGAAATTTATCAGGTAAAAATACGAACAGCCAATATGGTTTATTTCCTTTACACTAAAATCAGATACATCAAGAAATAAACTTAACAAAATGGAGAATATAATATGAACATTTTAAAAAACATTATTGCGCTATCCCTATTATCCAGCACCGTTATTTCTGCATCTGTTCAAGCTGATGAATTAATGGATATTATTTATCCGGAGATGGCGGATTCGTTTCAATATGATGGCGGGATAGTAGCCTCTGAACCAGAAGGCATATTTAGTCTTAATGATGATTATTCAAAACAGAATACCTGGAGTTATGAATATGAAGCCTATGTTGATCAGTCCGATTTTGTAGTGGACAATAATATTAATGATCCTGGGCAGGTTAATCGCTATATTGAACAAAATCCCACCGCCTCTGGAAAAAAAAGTGAACCTGTTTTCAAATGGGACAGTGTTTATGATGGATATATGGTTTACTAAAATTATAACAGTAAAGCAACACTTTTAACCTGAGCATAAACGTTTTTACCCGGTTTTAAATCCAGAATAGAGGCAGATTTCCGGGTAATGCGTGATAGTATGGGAACATTATTAATTAATAACCGAACCATAACCTGGGCTTTTTCTTCAGGGCTGATAGAATCAACTTTAGCAGGGAAGATATTTAAAATACTGGTCCCGGTCTGATGTTCCAGAGTAATACTGACATCCCTGGCTATCACCTGTAGCCGAACCGGGTGATTGATGGGCAGCTCTTTATGGGCAACCGTAAAGCGGCCGCCGTAAAAATCCAGATAGGTCACAGCAAAGTCCGGATCGTGTTCTGCCACCCGGGCATGAATTAAGGCGGCGGCCTTATCCCCGTGTGCTAAAGGCAGATCCAGTCGGGTCAGCATGGTATCCAGTGCACCGGATGCAATATTCTTCCCCTGTTCCATTAACACCAGATGATCGGCCAGACGTGCAATTTCTCCCGCTGCATGGCTGACATAAATAACCGGTATGCTGAGACTGTCGTGCATGGATTCCAGAAACGGCATAATTTCCCGTTTGCGTTTTAAATCCAGAGCAGACAGCGGTTCATCCATCAGTAGAATCTCAGGACTGCTGGCCAGAGCCCGGGCAATGGCAACCCGCTGACGTTCGCCACCGGAAAGCTGACTGGTTTTACGATACAGCAAAGGTTCTATATCCAGCAGTTCAATAGCCTGTTCCAGAGCAATACTGCGCTCCTTTTCAGGAACCCGGGAATATCCGTAGCGGATATTTTTTAAAACATTCAAATGTTCAAACAGACTGGCTTCCTGAAACACATAACCCAGAGCACGCTTATCGGTAGGTACAAAGTGTGTATTATCCTGCCAGATAGTATCTTCAATTCGCAAAAAACCATCCGGACATGGCTCCAGTCCGGCAATTGTTCTTAATAAGGTGGTTTTACCGCAACCGGAATCACCAAACAGGGCAGTAACGCCCTGTGATGAAATGTCCAGATCAACATTGAGCGTAAAATCAGGCCTTGCTAAATAAAATTTTAATGAAATGCTCATGCGCTGCAGGTATCCTGTTTAATTCCTGATCAGGGCTGAAAAACGACGGTTAAGAGCGTATACACTGAGCAGCATCAAAAAGGATAATACCAGCAGTCCTCCAGAAAGCCAGTGTGCCTTAGAGTATTCCAGAGCTTCCACATGATCGTATATGGCAATAGATAGTACCTGAGTTTGACCGGGGATATTACCGCCAATCATTAATACCACGCCAAACTCTCCAATGGTATGGGCAAAACCCAGTACTATAGCTGTCAGAAATCCGGACTGAGCCAGTGGTACCGTCACACTGAAAAAACGATCCAGCGGGCCAGCTCTGAGCGTTGCGGCCGCTTCAAGCGGACGTTTGCCAATGCTGTTAAAAGCGCTTTGTAAAGGTTGAATAACAAAGGGCATGGAATAAAATACCGAGCCTATGATCAGGCCGGTAAAAGTAAATGCCAGCGGTTGTCCGCCCAGCCATTGCATTAATCCGCCAATCGGTCCGTTAGGACCAAGAGCTATCAGCAGATAAAAACCCAGAACGGTAGGCGGTAGTACCAGCGGCAGAGCAATAATTGCTTCAAAAAAGAATTTAAAACGGTTTTTAGTCTGCGACAGCCACCAGGCGACAGGGGTACCGATAATGAGTAATATCAGGGTGGATATGCCGGCCAGCTTTAAGGTAATAATAAGTGCGCTGATATCCTGTTCACTGAGCATGCGAGATACCATAACCGAAGGATTGAATAGTTTTCTGCGCTGCTTGTGATTGAACAAAAGCCAGAAACTCATAACTGACAGGATTGTCTTTTAACTGAACAGCCTGTTGTTGTATGGGTGTGTAATAACTGTCCGGTATTTCCCAAAGTGAGCCTGTCAACGGACGGGAGGGTGTGACTACCTGTGAACGGGCAACAAAGCCCAGGGGAGTATTACCGCTTTTAACAAACTGAAATGCCTGGCCAATATTTTCTCCCCGAACCATTTTATTTTTTAAGCTTTCCCATAGTTCAAGTTTTTGCAGAACCTGTTTTGCCGCCAGGCCATATGGGGCCAGGCGGGGATTGGCCATAGCAATATGTTGAAAAGAGCGGCTAAACAGTACCTCGCTACTATGGTTGATTAAATTCGGATCTGGACTCCAGAGAATGAGTTTGCCTA
>JALVAL010000032.1 GCA_027011205.1 Gammaproteobacteria bacterium | reverse complement strand
TAGCGGTTAACAGACCAAAATGTGCGGTCGGTACAAACTCGGAAAATGATAGTAATAAAAACTGCGCACAGAGAATAATAGTGGTAACCACAATAGCCCGACCGGTTTTATAATAACTTTGTACCAGAGCATAAACGGTTGATGAACCTTTATCGATACGTTTTTTAAAACCGTGAAACATATGAATGGTATCATCAACTGCAATACCAATAGAAACACTGGCAATCATTGCCGTAGCCATATCCAGCCAGATATTAAAAATACCCATTAAAATAAAAATACCCAGAATAGGTGATATGTTGGGGATCATTGTCAAAACTGCAAAACTAAAGCTTCGCCATATCACCAGCATAATTACAAAAATCAAGGCCACTGCAATAATTAAACTCATTACCTGACCCTGAATAAGTAATTCATCCTGATCAGCAAAAATTCTGCCGTCCCCACCGATATCCCATTTTAACTGACCTGCATTAGCTTCCAGATATTGTGAAATTCGACGTATAAATTGCCGTATTTGTTTAGAATTATGAACATTCATACTGATCACAATCCGGGTTTGATCAAACTCTCTATTCACTAATTCGTATAGTTCTTCCCCATCATAAATAAACAGGTACTGACTAATTAAAGGATCATTCTGTGGTATTTTTCTATAGTCAGGATCATTTTGATGAAATGCCTGATGCATATCTTTTATGATATCGACAATGGTCATTACTTTGTCCACTTCAGGTTGTTTGTTTAACCAGTGTTGTAATTGTTTGACCAGCTCCAGATTCTGATATTTTTTAAAGCTATCTCTCTCACTGCCACTGAGATCCACTTCCAGGGGCATAACACCATTTAAATGGTCTTCAATAAGTTGTGTGCTTTTAGAAATCGTATGATCTGCCTTGAAAAATTTTAGCATATTAGTTTCTGCATTCACCTGAGCAATATAAGGCAGCCCGACTATAAACAGGAGCAGCATTATGCCTACCACCCAAAGCGGCTTTCGAACTGCCAGATGAATAAATACACTCAACATTTTTTGCAGCTGCGAACCTTGTCTTTTAGCTCGTTTCCAGCTGCCTGTATCAAATTTTTCAAATAAAGGAGGGACTGCATACATAACAATAACAAATAATAAAATAACGCCTGCTGCTGCCACCAGTCCAAAGTGGCTAATAGGAGGAATGGGGCTCACTCCCAGAGAACTCAGACCGACAACAGTCGTAAATGCAGTAAAAAAAGCCGGCTTATAAATTTGCTTTAAAGCGAACTCCACTCGTTTTCTACCACTATACGAAAAGGATGAACCCAGCTGTATATTGGAATAAAAGTGAATCATAAATGCAGTGGTTAATGCTGATAACAGGGGGGGGATCATACTTGAGACCAGTGTATAGGGCAGATCAAAGAGCACATATAACATAACAGCCCCATTAACTACCGCCCCTGTCACCAGAGAAGCAACCAGAACGGCTAATATTCGTCTAAACATAAACCAGATCAGAATCAAACCTATTAATACGGTAGCCGGTACAAAAATTATAGTGTCTCTGATCATTGATTTGAACTGTTCAATTTCCAGAGGAATGGGACCAGCTATCGCTACTATATCACGGTCAATCTGGTATTGTTTCAGAATTTTGTTGACCTGCTCTAAAATTGCAATGCGTTCAAGTGTCGATGAAAGTTGATAAGGACGGATAATAATCCCCTGATAGATTTGACTATTACTGACAATGGTTCCCTTTGCAACGATATCATTTAGCGCAAATTGATGACGTTCATCGGGAGCAACTATTCTGGCTCGGGCATTTTTTCCTAATAGCGGAGTCACCTCAAAGCCATCTTCTGTCGCATTAATGTGTTCAATCTCGGTGACATTAATCACCCGATCGATATCATCCATTTGTGCAATTTTTTTTGTGGCTGCTTCCAGTCTCTGCAAAAAATCATCACTATACAGCTTATCGCTGCTGAACATGATCATAGCCACCCGATCATCTGGAAACTGTTTACGCAATGCCTGTTCCAGTATGACAGAGGGTTGATCCTCAGGCAGATATATTTCGGGGGCGTTATTAAAGGGCAGTTGTTGTAAAAACAGAGGTGGTAAGGTGTTGAGGATCAGTAATACAATAATGGCAATAAAAAGCCTGATATTTCTCATGGTTTAATATTTTCCCCGAATCCCGAAAGTCAGTACATTATTGTACTTATAAAACCCGCCAATGGTTTGCTCTGCACCATCAAGATAATGATATGCAGTATACAGCTCAAAGGGTTCTGCCCCTAAATAAGCTATTTCAGGTGATAAGATAAATTCTTTGTTATTCACACCAATACTGAATTTGCCGCTGGCTTTCCAGCGACTATTATTAAACAGGCTTTCAATCTCACCACTAAGTACGACCACATTGTCTAAATCGAGGATTTTATCTTTTTCATCGATATGCTGTCCTGACAATTGCAGATTAACCCGTGTGTCTGCATCACCAGGATAAAATTCAGCACTTCCAGCCCATTTAAAACCATCATAGGTTTCATATTTTAAGGTAGTGGTGGTCACGGGTAAATCTGAAAACCAGCCGGCTTCCATTCTCCAGGTCACACTCTTCCATTGAAAGGCGGCATCGCCGCCGACAACCCAGCTGCGCGGATGTTGTTCCGAAAAAGTGTATTTATAATTGGCGGGATTGACTACCTGACTGGTTAGAATTTGCTGTCTTATACCTTCATTTATTTTGTAATAAGGTGTTGACAAACGGACTTGCTGCACTGTCAGACCAATATCGTACGAATCCAGTGTCGAGGAAAATCGCATACCCCAGCCGCCATCACCACTAAAATCATCATCAATTCGGGCGTTTTGTATTAAGGGAGCCATGGCAGGGTTATTTTTAAAACCCAGCATTCTGCCATTTCGAAAATCAATGGGATACCAGACATCTTTTTTATCCGCTAACTCAGCTTCTCTAAAATCTGCAAGATAGACCAGATCCAGTTTCCCCTGCTCCATAAAGTGTTCGACTCGAAGTGCCGGAGAAGAACGATAATTTTCTCCCCACTTGAGCATAACCCCGCGAGACAAATCCAGTGTGGCCATATTATCCAGTGGCCCAAGATTATCCACCTTACCCCAGCGAATAGTCTGGGCACCCAGGGTAATCCGGTATGAATCATCTCTGTAACGCAGATAAGTATCCCCATAATCCAGATCAGTGTCATTATAATTAGAACGGTTTTTACCCGATTGATGATAACCATCTAACCTTGCTGAAATTTTTAAATCCCAGTTTGAATTCAAAGAGTGTTCAAGATAGGCACTGGCATTGGCATATTCTGAATGATCAACATCCTGAGTATCTCTGCTAAACAGATCTTCCTCCAGATTAAAGCTGGCGCCCCAGACTGTCTCGCTGATCTCCTGTTCATCATTATCCAGATTAATTTCATAGCTTGAATTAAAATCATTATCATCAGACATCACAATTATAATTTCTTCTTCCTGATCGGAGTTTTGTTCTATATTGCCAGCAATAGCTTTTGAGTCGGTTTCAGGTATGCTTTTTGATATTCCGGTTGATGGTTGCTGTCGGGCAGATTTCAGCTCTGTTTTTTTTGCCATAATTACCGGCTTACTCTTAGTCCTGGTCCTAGTCCTAGTCTTATCGATTGAATGTACAGTGACAATATACTGATAAACACTGGCTTTATCTGAAAAAACACGAACATTTTTTAAGCCTCTGGATCTTAATTTATTAAATAACTGACCGGCCTTTTTTTTGTCTGTGAACTGTGCAACAAGAATTGAATAACCACGTTCAAAACGCCCTTTGACCACTTCAATACCACTGATACCCTGCTTTTCCAGTAATTGAGCCTGTTTAAACGCCGTACTCCATTGAGTGTACCCCTTTAAGAGCACAAAAAAGTGCTGAACGGGTTTCTTCTGCGTAGTTAAATTGGCCTGTTGAGTGGATGTCTGTTGTTGATGGGAAAATGCTTCGGCCTTGTCTTTATTTCTAAAAACATAATACCGGGTCGTTTTAGCAGATTCTGCAGCATAAGCAATAAGGTTAAAAGAAAAAAATAACACAAGGCATCCTGCAAGAACTCGGATCATACTATTGTCCTGGTATATTTTTAGCTATTTTCTTAAGGACTTGTTTTTCACGTTGAGGATCTTCAAGATATCTCAAACTAAACAGCTCTGAAGGGATTTTCTGGTCATAGACAATATCATCCATTCTCAGATGTGTTTCATGCTGAGTTCTTAAATCAATTACCACACTATTCATTATCGTCCAGAAACCCTGTTTTTTCTCCAGCTTTTTCACCAGCGTTCTCTTTGAAGGCTTACTGCCTCCCTGATAAAAATCAATCCGTAAGGCAACCAGACTCTCTGGATG
>JALVAL010000031.1 GCA_027011205.1 Gammaproteobacteria bacterium | reverse complement strand
TTTGAATACCGTACAACAATTATACAAGGTCTTACAGGGAGGGTCAATAAATACTCAAAAGAAATTTATTACTTCTGCCCTTCAGTTAGTATTAGCTGGTACAGCTGCTGCAGAGCAAATTGCGCAGATTGATTTCTAACCATTGCTCTATCACCTGAAAAATGCCGGGTTGTGATCATGACTTTAACAGAACCATCCTGCTCTGCATACCAGGACCAGCCAAAACAGACAGTGCCTACAGGTTTTTCCTGAGTCCCCCCATCCGGACCGGCGATACCAGTAATAGAGAGTGCATAGTGAGCAGCGGAATGCTTAAGAGCACCTTCTGACATTGCCCTGGCTACCGGTTCACTGACTGCTCCCCACTGCTCTATTAGTCCCATTTCTACACCCAGCATCTGGTTTTTTGCCAAATTGCTATAAGTCACAAATCCCCGTTCAAACCAGCTGGAACTGCCCGCTCGATCGGTGATTATTTTCGCCACCAGTCCCCCGGTACAGGATTCAGCTATGGCAAGTTGAATACGTTTTTTTTGACATATAACGGACAGATTATCAAGTGTTTTATTATTCATAATTAAAAAAGCGTTCAGGGTTTACTGGTCAAAATATAATATACTGGCTATAATTATCAGTATGCAGATTTCTAATGACAGCCTTTATCAAAGTCTTTCCCAATACAACATCAGGCCTGCAGAGCAAACGTCTGCGAATACTGCTGTCCGTCCGATTATTATTGAAGGACAGATTGTTAATGATAAGGATACTCAACAACATTTATCAAACCTTAAGAAAGGTGATTCAGACAGGGATGATAAAAGCCGTTTTACTCTGCAGGATAATGATCAGGACGATCGCCAAAGTACTGGCAGCTCGAATAGTACTGATAAAACTACAGCAACTAAAGATGTCGCTGTAACAGCCCAGAACAGTAATACTGTTCTGCCGGCTTTGACACAGGATCAGACTGTCGACTACTCTGTAATTAATCAGAATTCTGGCGTACAAACTGCTAGCAAAGACAGCAATACTTCATTTCCATATGGTAATCGCAGAAGTTTTAACGGTCTTTCAGGCAGCTCTTTAATTATTCAAAATTATTTAAATAACTCAGCTTCGACATCGGTACAGCAAAGCTATAGTCCAGCGGGTGTGGATTTCTTTGTTTAAGAATATACCACAGAATTTTTTATTCGGATTATTCTGCAGGCCTTATTTTAAAGAACTTTTTTAAAGAACTTCCTGCATAGATAATCCAACAATATATTGACCATTGTCTTCATCCACCACTACACGTACAACCGTTGCACTGGCCTTTAAAGGTGAAACAGTCTGAATAACCGGATGAACAATAACATCCAGTTCATCGCCTTCATGCAATTTTTCATTTGTTATAAATTTAACACCATTGGCACTCAGATTCTTACCTTCGCCCTTGAATTTTTCCGAACTGCCGACTTTGGAAAATTCAACATGGCAATCCACCGCCATACGATAAAAAGAGCGCTTTTCGTCATAATTGATAGTCATAAATTTAATAACCTTATCACTGGGTTAGATTAACTTTTATAATAGCAGTAATTCCACTAAAAACAGAGAAAAATTTACTATTTAATATAACATCAGGCGCAGTATGTATTGACTCAGCTGAACGGTTTAGTCTGTCACTCTGACTTTAAGCAGGTCTAAGCTTTTTTCCGAAGTAATATAATAATTTTTGTTATTTCTGGACAGACACATCGCCTCGGGCTGATGCATTTTGTTATATTTGAGTGAATATTGATAGCGCCATTTATAGCGGCCTGTCGATTTATCTCTGACTCTGACAAAACGATGGATTCTCCGATAGGTATTAATGGACATTATCCGGCCATCAGAACTAAAATCCAGAGCACTGGGATGCACTATCTGAGGTAGTTCTCCTGTTTTCACTGCCGTTTGAAGCTGTTCAGGGCTGGCGGGTTTTAAGGCTAATTCAAACATTAAGGTGGGTTTATGACGCTTACTCAGTAAAACGATTTTATCGCGCAGAGTATCCACTGCTACAGCTTCCACATCATAGGATAAACCATCTTCAAATTGATACCTGACAGTCCAGGCAGGTGTTAGAGTAGAACGACTTTCTGCACTGGGTAGCGGCTCTTCAATGATGCTGATACGATGTTCCCAGAGCATTCTGAAATTATCTCCGCTATCAGCGACCAGCAAATAATGTCTGCCCTGATATTCAAACGCGTCCATATCTTCCCAGTCAATACTTTCAACCCCGTCCAGAAACCAGCTGCCTAAATCTTCACCGGTATCACTCAGGACATAAATAATCGGCATATGACCGCTGTCATTATGCGTCCAGAGCAGGTGTTTATCCCGAGTTGAACAGGCCAGGCCGCTGGATTCCACAATGGCTTTATTTTGCATACTATAACGAGTTTGCTGATAAGGCTTTTTAACCACACTCTGAACAGCACTATGACTGAACGACATGGACAATAGCAGCAGCAAGGATAAAGTTGATAAAAAATATTGTTTCATAATTCAAGTACAGGGAAAACATTCCGGGTATTTTTGTACAACTGCTCCATTATTTGTTTATCAGATAAATAACTATCATACAGACTGATAAAGGCCCGAGCAATCTCGGGCAGGTATTCCGGGCTATTGCGTTCACCAGAATGAGACTTAGGACTCATATCAGGGGCATCTGTTTCCAGCACCCAGCCTTCCAGTGGTAATCGACTGACCAGTGAGCGAAGTCTGCTTGCCCTGGGATAGCTGTACGCCCCGCCAAAACCCAGTTTAAAGCCCAGGTCAAGATACTCTACTGCCTGCTCATAGCTACCACTGTAGGCATGAATAATACCCTGAACATTGCGAACCTGTTTTAACTGAGCCAGCACTTCAAAATGGGCTTTTAAAGCATGAATCAGAACCGGTAGATGGTATTGTCCGGCAATATCTAACTGGGCGGAAAAATAATGACGCTGGGACTCTTTATTAATTGCCATTTTGTCACTATTATCAGCGGCAGTCCTCCTGGATAGAAAATCCAGTCCAATTTCCCCTATAGCAACCGGACTATCTGTCCCGCACACCCGTTCCAGCAATAATAAATCATCCGCTTGATGCTGATGGACAAAACAGGGGTGAAGTCCCACTGCGGGCAGCAGCATAGAGTTCTGTCGACAAAGGCTTAATAAAGACGGCCATCCTGCAGCATTGACACCAGGGACAACGATATTTTGAATATGCTTTTGTCGACAATGCTGCAGTATTAATGGCCGATCTGCATCAAAGGCTGAAAAATCCAGATGACAATGCGTATCAACCAGCCTGCTCATAATTGAGCAGATTTAATTTGATAATGAGCCAAAGACGCTTTTGAGAATATCCGTTGAACGAGCTGCCGGATTTTGACGAATAAGCGTTTCCTGCTGTGCTATTTTACTGAACAGGCCACCCAGAGTTTTATCGGTAACATAATCTTCCAGATTCGCAGCATCTCCCAGATACTTATTCAAAATACCAAAAGTATCATATTGTCTGGCCAGCGAAAGCATGGATTTATAATATTGAGTCACCTCATTACTGGCCATGGATTCTGTTACATAGGGTTTTATTAACTGACTAAGCTGCGCTGAGGTGTGCTGTTTAAAATAATCCGTGGCAGCCGTATCACCACCGCTTAAAATACCCCGGGCATCGCTGAGTGACATTTTGGAAATAGAGTCCGCAAACACATTAGTCACCTTTGGAACCGCCTGCTCTGCCGCCCGATTCATACTGGTCACAAAGTCATCGGCCATCTGCTCCTGTCCGGCCATACGTAAAGCAGATTCAACCTGCTGTAATTGTTCAGGCATGGGAATATGAACACTTTGATCATTTAAAAAACCATTTTTCTGACCCAGCATGGCAATGGCTTTTTTCACACCGACATCCAGAGCTTCTTTTAAGCCCTGCACAATTTCATCATTTGACAGACTGGAACTGACACTGGTTGCAGTACTTTTTCCACTGTCACTTTTGAGATATTTGTCGGCTCCTTTTGCCCAGTCCTGCCAGCCGGCAAAGCCGGTTCCGGCAAAACCGGCCAGAGCAATACTGAATGATGCTATGATTAATTTTTTTTTCACGGTAATTCCTTGTATTAATAACTACCAGACAGGATAGTTAATCTGTTTGTGTTGTAAAACAATCTGATTCTGTTTGGCATTACGTCCTTTACTGGTTTGAATTTCATAAAGTAAAGTCTGCTGTTCTCCGGAATCAAGCCGGGTCTGAAGTTCAAAGGTTTGAAAATCATGTTTTTTCAGATTCAGATCATGTTTAATTAAGGCATCCCCCGCAATTATACGCCGAATCTCCACTTTAACAGGCCTGTCAGTGAAGTTTTTTAACTGCTGCATATAAATACTC
>JALVAL010000030.1 GCA_027011205.1 Gammaproteobacteria bacterium | reverse complement strand
CAATAATAACAATCCGCCTGGAGGGTTTAAGTGATAAAAGTTTTACTGGTTGATGATCATGAGTTGGTTCGTACCGGGATCCGTCGATTAATTGAAGACATCAAAGGTCTGGAAGTCGCTGGAGAGGTTGATACCGGGGAAGCCGCTATAGAATTTGCTAATAATGAGCATGTTGATGTGGTATTAATGGATTTGAATATGCCTGGAATTGGCGGTATGGAAGCAACCCGCCGTCTTATTGCCAAAGATAAACATCTTAAAATTATTGTTGTTACGGTACACAATACCGAACCTTTTCCCCAGCAGCTATTTAAAGCCGGTGCTATGGGTTATTTAACCAAGGGTTGTAATATTGAAGAAATTGTTCATGCCATTAAAGAGGTTTTTTATGGCCGCCGATATATCTCTGTCGATATTGCCCAGCAAATGGCCATGAACCTTCAACCGGATGATGAAAACCCCTTTGACAAATTGTCTCAGCGTGAAATGCAGGTGATGATGATGAGCATGCAGGGCATGAAAGGACAGGAAATTTCTGAGCAGCTTAATCTCAGTCCAAAAACTATTTCCACCTATCGTTACCGTCTGTTTGAAAAACTCAATGTATCCAATGATGTTGAGCTGACCCGCCTTGCTATGCAGTATGGTCTGATTGACGATTCCATCTGATACTTTCCTGCATGTCTGAGCAACAATCAGAACCCGCCTCAAAAACAGATCTGCAGGGACAGCCTGTCCCGCCCTCCGGCTTTGATATAGAGCATTTTTTACAGGATTTAACCACTAAACCCGGCGTTTATCGCATGATAGATACTGCCGGCATTGTTATTTATGTCGGTAAGGCCAAAAACCTGAAAAAAAGAGTTAGCAGCTATTTTCGTAAATCAGGGCAGTCCCCCAAAACACAGGTGATGGTATCCCAGATTGCCAATATAGAAATACTGGTTACGCATACAGAAAGTGAAGCCTTATTACTTGAAAACAATCTGATAAAAAACCTTAAACCCCGTTACAATATTTTATTACGGGATGATAAATCCTATCCATATATTTTTCTTTCTGATCAGGATAAGTTTCCCCGGCTGGCCTTTCATCGTGGTGCCAGAAAAAAAAAGGGGTGTTACTTCGGCCCTTTCCCCAATGGACATTCGGTTAAAAGCAGTCTGAATTTACTGCAAAAACTGTTTCCGGTACGCCAGTGTGAAGACAGTTTTTTTAAAAACCGCTCCCGTGCCTGCCTGCAATATCAGATTAAACGCTGTAGTGCGCCCTGTGTAAATCTGGTCAGTGAAAGCGATTACACAGAAGATGTTCGTCATACTATCCTGTTCCTGGAGGGTAAAAGTAATCAGGTGATAGATGAGTTGATCAAACGTATGGATATCGCCGCAGAAAAGCTGGAATATGAGCAGGCCGCTATTCACAGGGATCAGATTGTTAATCTAAGACGTTTACAGGAATCACAATATGTCAGTAATGAGAAAGGCGATCTGGATGTCATCAGTATAGAATATCAACAGGGTGTGGCCTGTATACAGGTATTTTTTATCCGGGATGGGCTGAACCTGGGCAATAAAAGTTTTTTTCCAAAAAATGCTCGCCATCAAACCATCTCTGAATTATTATCCGCATTTATTGCCCAGTTTTATATCAGCAGTACAAAGACCGACCGGTTGATCCCGTCTCTGATCCTGGTCAGCCATCCTTTTGCCGATCAAAAGCTAATCAGTGTTGTTTTACGAGAACAGTCCGGTCATAAAGTAGAGCTAAGAGACAGGGTCAGAGGTGAGCGGTTACGCTGGCTGCAAATGGCTCAGGCCAATGCTCAGACCGCCTTATTGTCCCGCCTGTCCAATAAGGCCAGTGTTATAGAACGTTTCGAAGAATTACAGAAAGTTCTTAATATGGATACTTTGCCTGAACGTCTGGAATGCTTTGATATCAGCCATAGTTCGGGTGAAGCGACCGTTGCCTCCTGTGTGGTATTTGATCAATCCGGCCCGTTAAAGTCTGATTATCGCCGTTTTAATATTGATAATATTACTCCGGGCGATGATTATGCTGCCATGCACCAGGCATTAAGCCGCCGTTATTTAAGAGCGGCCAGAGGTGAGGGTAAGCTGCCTGATTTACTGGTGATAGATGGCGGTAAAGGACAGCTTAAGCAGGCACGGGATGTGCTGGAAGAATTACAGCTTAATTCGGTACAGCTTATTGGTATTACCAAAGGTGAAGGTCGAAAAGCCGAGCATGATACGTTATTATTGTCACAAAGCAATGAGAAAGTTATACTGCCCTCAAATTCAAAAGCCATGCATTTGATACAGCATATCCGGGATGAAGCTCATCGTTTTGCCATTACCGGGCATAAAACCCGCAGGGCAAAAGCCAGAAAGACCTCACAACTGGAAAAAATCCCCGGCCTGGGTCCCAAACGCAGACAGGAACTGCTCAGGCAGTTTGGCGGTTTACAGGAAGTGACCAGAGCAGGGGTGGAAGATTTATCTAAGATCAAGGGGATCAGTAAAGCTCTGGCACAAAAGATTTATGATCATTTTCATGGCTAAACCTCAGGATAATATATGGAATACACAATACCGAACCTTCTTACCTCATTTAGAATCGTACTTGTGCCGGTATTTGTTATGTTTTTCTATTTGCCCGTTACATGGGGCGCACAGGTTGCTGCGGCAGTCTTTATGGTGGCGGCTATCACTGATCTGTTTGATGGTTATCTGGCTCGTCGACTTGGACAAACCTCAGCTTTTGGGGCATTTTTAGACCCGGTTGCAGATAAGGTCATTGTCACTGTGGCATTAGTGCTTCTGGTGGATAAAAATCCCACTGATTATCCCAGTATTTTTATGACTCTGGCTGCGGTCATTATCATCGGTCGTGAAATTACCATATCAGCATTACGTGAGTGGATGGCTGAAGTGGGATCACGTAATAGTGTCGCGGTATCCATTCTCGGCAAAGTCAAAACAACCACTCAGATGACCGCTCTGGTCTGGCTGCTTTATGGCCAGCCGCTGTTTGGTTTTCCTCTGGTAGAAGCCGGCTTTGTTCTGCTCTATGTGGCTGTTTTCCTGACCCTATGGTCTATGATTGACTATATATCAGCGGCATTGGTGTCCCTGAAAGACTAAAGCCTTAAAATCCTGAAAAAACCGTTGACATAAACTCTACACACGTTAAAATACACGCCATCGAAATAAAGCGGGAATAGCTCAGTTGGTAGAGCACGACCTTGCCAAGGTCGGGGTCGCGAGTTCGAATCTCGTTTCCCGCTCCAATCGATTTCAGGCCTTTTTTCAAAAGGCAATCAAACTCCACTTTTTATATTGTTTTTTAAGCAGAAAATTGCTTTAACATTATAACCCTGTGAGTGTTTTGGCTGGATGGCAGAATGGCTATGCAGCGGATTGCAAATCCGTGGATCTCGGTTCGACTCCGGGTCCAGCCTCCATATTCTTATTGTTTTAAATCCTCTTCTTTTCCAAAAATATTCCCAGGTTCAACAGTCCTTTCAAATTACTGTATTTATTAACTATCGTCTGGTTTTTCATGGGCTAGGGTATATACTTAGTTTGTATAGGGGCTGTAGCTTTTTCAGATATTAAGCTGATTTTGAAAAAAATATTGTTCTGATAAGGCATTTTTTATGTGTCAATGCATTCCATTGGTAGTAAAAAACGTAGTCAGGGAAACATTTGGCCAAAATCAGGTAATGGATGAAAGCTCAGCAGCATCTGGTGAAAACAATAAAAATTTTTTTGGATAAACCTACAAATTCCTGATAATTATAATGAATAAAATAAAAAAATCCTGCTGTTTAAAATTTTTGCCTATGCTTTTTTTTTCCTCTGTATATGCGAGCAATTCGGTAGATGATTATCTAAATCTGCCGCTGGAACACTTACTCTCCATGGAAGTCACTTCCGTTGCTAAAAAAAAGCAGTCACTGAAAGATGTTGCTGCCGCAGTGTTTGTTATTACCGCTGAAGATATTCGACGTTCTGGTGTTACCAGTATTCCTGAAGCCTTACGAATGGCCCCCGGTATTCAGGTTGCCCGTATGGATGCCAATAAATGGGCAATATCCAGCCGTGGTTTTAATAGTCAGTTTGCCAATAAGCTATTAGTTATGATTGATGGCCGTACGGTATATACACCTTCTTATTCCGGTGTTTACTGGGATGCCCAGGACACCATGATGGAGGATATTGAACGTATTGAAGTTATACGCGGTCCCGGTGCAACGGTCTGGGGTGCCAACGCAGTTAATGGAGTAATTAATGTTATTACAAAAAATACCAGCCAGACTCAGGGTGGGTTACTGGTTGCGGGTGTGGGAAATGAGGAGAAATCATTTGTCAGTTTACGCTACGGCCAGGAAATAAATAAAGACACCTCGGCTCGATTT
>JALVAL010000029.1 GCA_027011205.1 Gammaproteobacteria bacterium | reverse complement strand
GAGCCTTAGACGCTAATAGATGGTTTTATTAGTGCGGGTACTTTTTTACTGTCGGAAAGGTGCTCAGGCCTGGCCTGAGAAACACTAAAACCCATTGAAAACTGTTTTTTATTGATTAACACTTTTTTGAATAACAGACTAACACTTTTTTGAATAATAAAAGTTTAACCAGAGTATTATTATGGCTGATTTAAGCAAATACCGTAACATAGGCATATTCGCACACGTTGATGCGGGTAAAACCACTACCACAGAGCGTATTTTGAATCTGACGGGTAAAACCCATAAGATTGGTGAAGTACATGATGGTGAAGCAACCACCGACTTTATGGAACAGGAGCAGGAGCGTGGTATTACTATTCAGTCTGCAGCGACTTCCTGTGAATGGGATGGTCACCGTCTGAATATTATTGACACTCCCGGACACGTTGACTTTACCATTGAGGTTTATCGTTCTCTGAAAGTTCTGGACGGTGGTGTAGGTGTTTTCTGTGGTTCCGGCGGTGTTGAGCCCCAGTCCGAAACCAACTGGCGTTATGCCAATGACTCACGTGTAGCCCGTGTTATTTTTGTTAATAAATTAGACCGTCTGGGTGCTGATTTCTATCGTGTTGTGGAACAGGTTGAAAATGTCCTGCAGGCCAACCCTCTGGTTATGACTTTACCTATTGGTATTGAAGATGACTTTAGCGGCGTGGTTGATATTCTGACTCGTAAAGCCTGGATCTGGGATGATTCCGGTGATCCGAGTGAGTATGAAATTACTGATATGCCAGGGGATATGACTGACAAGGTGGAAGAATACCGTGAACAGTTAATCGAAACCGCTCTGGAGCAGGACGATGACTTAATGGAAGCTTATCTGGAAGGTGAAGAACCTTCTATTGAAGATATCAAGCTCTGTATTCGTAAAGGTACTATTGCTCTGGATTTCTTCCCGACTTATTGTGGTTCAGCGTTTAAAAACAAAGGTATTCAGCTGGTTCTGAATGCGATTGTTGACTATCTGCCTGATCCGACTGAAGTTCCTCCTCAGCCGGAAGTCGATCTGGAAGGTAATGAAACCGGTGAATACGCTATTGTTGATGTTGATCGTCCAGTGCGTGCCCTGGCATTTAAAATTATGGATGACCGTTTTGGCGCGCTGACCTTTACCCGTATTTATTCCGGTCGGGTGGAAAAAGGCATGACTCTGTTAAATACTTTTACCGGAAAAACAGAACGTATTGGCCGTATTGTAGAAATGCATGCCGACTCCCGTGAAGAACTGGATTCCTGTGAAGCAGGGGATATTGTTGCCTTTGTCGGTCTGAAAAATACTCAGACCGGTCATACATTATGTGATCCTAAAAACCCGGCCACTCTGGAACCTATGGTATTCCCTGAACCGGTTATCTCCATTGCCATTAATCCAAAGGATAAGGGCGGATCCGAGAAAATGGGTGTGGCGCTGAACAAGATGGTTAAAGAAGATCCTTCTTTCCACGTAGAAACCGATGAAGACAGCGGTGAAACAATTCTGAAAGGAATGGGTGAACTGCATCTGGATATCAAGATTGATATCCTAAAGCGTACTCATGGTGTGGATGTTGAAGTAGGTAAGCCTCAGGTTGCCTATCGTGAATCGATTACTCAGCGTGTTGAAGACACATATACTCATAAGAAACAGTCCGGTGGTTCCGGTCAGTTCGGTCGCATTGATTATATTATTGAGCCCGGCGAAGCTAATAGCGGCTATACCTTTGACTCAAGCGTTACCGGTGGTAATGTCCCAAGTGAATACTGGGGTGCTATTGAAAAAGCCTTTGGTAGAATGATGAATGAAGGTGTTCTGGCAGGCTTCCCGGTGGTAGATGTTCATGTTGAGCTGACAGACGGTGCTTACCATGCGGTGGATTCATCGGCTATGGCATTTGAACTGGCAGCCAATGGCGCCTATCGTCAAACGATGCCCAAAGCCGGACCTCAGTTACTGGAACCTATTATGAAAGTGGACGTATTTACGCCAGAAGATCATGTCGGTGACTGTATTGGTGATTTGAATCGTCGTCGTGGAATGATCAAGGATCAGGAATCCACTCCAACCGGCATTCGTATTAAAGCGGATGCACCTTTGAGTGAAATGTTTGGTTATATTGGTGATCTGCGTACCATGACATCGGGTCGTGGTCAGTTCTCAATGGAATTCTCACACTACAGCCCATGTCCCAAGAATGTTGCTGAAGAAGTGATTAAAGAAACCAGAGAACGTAAGGAAGCCCAGAAGTAAATTCTGATTTTCCAGTAAAAAAGGCCGGCTTGTCCGGCCTTTTTTATTATTATTCCAGAATTATGACTTACTTGTATTTATCAATCCGATATCTGATACTCAGTTCAGAGTAAAATTGATAAAATTTATTATGGCAATAAATATGCAATGTCGTATGGGCTGTGGCGCCTGTTGTATCGCTCCCTCTATTAGCTCTGCAATTCCGGGTATGCCTGAGGGTAAACCCGCAGGACAGCGCTGTATTCAGCTGGATAAAGATAATTTATGTCTACTGTTCGGTCAGCCGGAGCGTCCCGCTGCCTGTCTGAAATTTCAGGCCAGTAAAGAATTCTGCGGCAGCAGTAATCACTACGCCCTGCAATCTCTGACAGAGCTGGAACAGGAAAGTCTTCCAGATTAAAAAAACACTCAAAAATAAAATATACAACGTATAATATTACGCTGAACAATTAAAAAGGTAATCCAACTCTGTGGAACAACAAAATACGGACATAAATTCTGCTTCCAGTATACCGGAACAGGACGAACCCATCTTTAAACATACTCTGGCCGGTAAAAGCATTACCGTACTGGGTACCGCTCATGTCTCCAAAGCCAGTGCGGATAAGGTTAAAGAGTTACTGGAAACCGGTGCCTACGATGGTGTGGCCATAGAGCTTTGCCCCAGCCGCTACAGTAGTATGATTGACCCTGACTCTCTGGCCAAAATGGATCTGTTTAAGGTCTTTAAGGAGGGTAAGGCTTCTATGGTCATTGCCTCTCTGGCACTGGGCGCCTATCAGCAGAAAATGGCAGAAGAATTTGGCATTGAGCCGGGTGCAGAAATGCGCATGGCTATTGAACAGGCTGAAGCGAAACACTGTAATATTCATCTGATTGACCGGGAAGTCGGGACCACTCTTAAGCGGGTTTATAATAATGTTCCCTGGTGGAAAAAAATGGCTATTATTGGCGGCTTACTGGGCAGTGTTGTAACCAGTGAAAAAGTCTCGGAAGAGGAAATAGAACGTCTTAAAGAAGGCGATATACTGGAAACCACCTTTTCGCAATTTGCCGAAGAAGCGAAAGAATTATATACCCCGCTGATTGATGAACGTGACCGCTATATGGCGGCGAAACTGGAGCAGATTGTCACAGAATCTGATAATCAGTCTATTCTGGCGGTTGTGGGCGCCGGACATTTAAAAGGTATAGAATCCTATCTGGCTAAAGATGAAGAGATCACCACCCCGGAAGCGTTGCATGAAAAAGCCCAGTCCACTATAGAACAACTGGAAGCCCTGCCGGAAAAAAGCAAATGGCCTAAATTTATTCCCTGGATTATTGTCCTTGTTTTACTTATTGGTTTTGGTATCGGCTTTAGCAAAAGTACCGATCTGGGTCTGCAGATGGTTATCTGGTGGGTCATGATTAATGGCTCCCTGTCCGCTCTGGGGGCTGCTCTGGCAAAGGGTCATCCTCTGACGGTGATTGGTGCTTTTATTGCCGCTCCAATTACTTCATTGAATCCTACTATTGGTGCCGGTATGGTTACTGCGGCTATAGAGCTTTATCTCAGAAAACCCAATGTGGGTGATTTTAGTGCCTTAAGAAAAGATACCACCCATATTTCCGGCTGGTGGAAAAACAAGGTGGCTCGAACCATGCTGGTGTTTTTCTTCTCCACCCTGGGCTCTGCGGTAGGAACCTATGTGGCAGGGTTTAAAATTTTTGAAAGTCTGGTGAAATGATTTTTGAGTAAACAATCCCTCTCTAACTAGTTTTTTCTTTTTCATAAAAGCCTTCATTTTTTCACATTGGTCCTCCCGTTCAGCACGGGAGGTAAACCATACATAGTCAAAAGGCATATGAGTCAGGTTTTCACCCCAGGCCTGAGCATAGTCGGAGGGCTTGTGTTTGTCCTCACTGACTTCCACAAAAGCCAGGCTTAAGATTTTTAATTCGGGCTGTTGTTGAGACAGTTCCTGATTCAGATACCAGGGAATACCGTAATCGGTTCGGGTATGGCCGGATCCGGCGATCAGGATCAGCCTGGGATTTTTCTGCAGAGCTTTTTTAATCGCATCCATCATGGCAATATCTCTGACCTGCTGGCCGGATAGCATGGGTGCCAGCATTTTTTCCGGCAGCATATCGCAATGTGAATCCTGTATGTCAAGTTCCAGTTCCTGCTGTACGACCGCTGGGTAGGGGTACTTTTTCAGTAAGCTCTGGTACTTCTCAGGCAGAACTTCAGGCCCCTGTTTGATCTCTTTTCTAACCAGTTTGATATCCAGATTGGCAGCAATAATGGGTAATTTATTTTCCAGTGCCTGTTTGAAGATGGGACGATAATAGCTGTAATCCGGCCAGCCGGATTGTTTCCAGTGAACGATTGAGGCAAAGTCATCTGTTATACTGTTTGAGCTTTGATGTGTTTGATGATATTGCTGCTGAAATTGCGTGAGCGTGCTTTGCTGCTCCTGGTTGAGCATTTCAAAGGCCACTGCCGGGGTTTTTTGCTGTTCGACCTGCAGTTTGACAATATTCGCCTGTAAACGGTGGTGCTGTTTATTATCATGGGTTTCTCCCAGCAGTATAAGATTATGCGCGAGTAATTGTTGCTGTAGTGCCTGCTGACTTATAAACTGCTGCTGGGAAATGGACCAGATTTTATTTAACAGGGGATGTTTGTGTTGCACGGATGAATTATTACCGGCACAGCCTGAAACAAAAACTATTATAAAGAACAGCATGTAAAACCAGCGCAGGAAAAAGTACATGTAATATCTCCAGGTTTGGCGTAAAATTTGTAACTTACAAAAATTTAAGACCTGCTGATTATATGACAGACCGGAGTAAACATATAGTTGCTATATCTTTGTTTACCTCTATTCTGGGGCGGGAAAAGGAATACTAAAATTGATATGGATAAAACTTATCAGGGAAAAAATATGAGACACTACATAAGATATGTTTTTCCGGCTCTGTTACTGCTGTTATTGAGTCCCTGTCTGCAGGCGCAGAAGAATCCCTTATTAACTCATGTACCTGCTGATACGGTATTTTTTTCGGGTAATACCGAACTGGTTAATATGGCTGATTTTCCACTCATAAGCCCCAGTGTAGTTCCAGAAACGGTCTTAACTGAGTCCCAGGGGCAGGGTGAAAAAGCGTTTACCTTTTTATATCAATTGTTGCTGGAGCTGCAGCAGACTATAAATGCATCTGATACCCAATCCGGAAGCTCACTTTTTCAAACCCAATATGGTTTGTCGCCAACATTTGCCGGGGTATTTTATCTGCAGCAGAACAGCCCTGTTATAAAAGTCTGGGTAGCAGATGAGTCGGTTTTTCTACAGACATTTGAACGGGCTTCCCGGATCTCCGGTTTGGATTTCCAGCTTAAGAGTTATCAGCAGCAGAGCTATCGAAGTTATGCTCTGGGGCAGGATCTGCGCTTAATTGTGGCTGTTAAAAATTCACCGGATTCGCCTGCAACAGCAACTCTGGCAATTATTCATAAATCTATTAATGAACAACAGCTTGGTCTTATACTGGGTCTGGTAAAACCTGAACAGTCGCTGGCTGATACAGATAAATTGTCAGGCATTATGCAACAAAACCATTATTTGCCACAGGCCGTCAGTTTTGTTGATTTTGAATTATTACTGCAGTCTTTTTTCAAGCATATAGAGACTATCGGTATTGACTCGGCAAAGGAAAGTTCAGCACTGAAAGAGTTTCGTACGGCTGAGTGTCAGGCTGATTTAACCAAATTAATTCACTATATGCCTCGTCTTACCAGTGGTTATAGCCATTTTAAATATGACGGCAGTCAGGTTGACAGTGAATTTAAAGTATTACTGGAGCTGAACAACCCGAACGTAATGGCGCAACTGAAGTCTTTTAGAGGTTTTATACCGGCTTATATCAGAAACGGTGCTGAGCAGAATATTGTGGGCATGGGGCTGGGCGTTGATTTGTCACAATTATCTTCAATGTATTTTTATATTTCACAGGCCTTTAAAAATACCCGTTTTCAATGTAAACCGCTGCTTAAAATGCAGAAAAAAATTGCCCGAACTAATCCGGCGATGGTTGCACTGATGACCGGGGTTGCGGATGGTATTCATGGTATTGCTGTTGCTGTGCAGAAGATGAACTTGAGTCAAAAACCATTTGAGCTATCCATGATCATGAGTATTGCAGCCGAAAACCCCTTGCGAGTCTGGCAGTTACTGGCCGGTTTTAACTCAGCCACAGCTGGACTTACGCCTTCACAAACACCGCAGCGAATACATCATCCTGTGCTGGATGCCGCGGGGATCCCTGTGTTTCTGGCTATAAAGGGTCAGCATCTGGCTCTTTACAGCGGACAACCGGCCGCACAATATGCCAAGGCCCTGAGTCAGGAAAAAATAACCGGTAACGGTCTGATACAGGAAACTATCAATTATTCAGAATTGCTAAAGGTTATTAGAGCTTTAAAACAGTTTTTAAATGTACAGGAGCAACAACTACCGGCACAAATATGTACCTACTTTGATGAAACCATTACTCGAATCAGCAGGATTTCCGGTACCAGCCAATATAAAAGTGATATTGTGCTTCAGGGCTGGGAACATTCCCTGCAAATGCAACTGGAAGTGGCTGCACAGCAAATACCTTCCGGACTGACCGGGAAGTTTCGTGCCTACAATGTCGGTGATGGCTGTCAGCTGGAAGTCGACGGTATTGATGAAATAAATACCGATGGCAGTGGCCTGTACCATCAATATTCAGAGGATCAACAGTGCTTTGTTTATGAAACACAATACCGCTGGACTCAACGGGATAATAAAATGCAGCTGCAGTACATCAGTGAACGCAATCGACCTGAAGGGCTTTGTGACAGGGAATTTACACAATGGTCGGTTCCTGAAGCAGAATTTATTAATGACAGCTGTGATTTAAGAGTGGAGCCGAATGCTGATTTTGCCTGTGTTTTTTACTGGAATAACGGGATTCAGAAGAGCGTGTTTGAGCATTTGCCGGATTAACCCTGAGTCTAGTGAAAAGCAGGTTCGGCCTACAAAACTTCAGCACAGAACAGCAGCTCCCTGATACTCAGTGCATAAATATATTTATCCAGGTTTAATGCTCTGGAAAAGACTGGCATTGATGTGGCTCAGCGAGAATTGCTGTTGGACAAGGCTTTGTCTTGACAATGGGGGTCACTTTATACTAAGGTGACTTTTAAACTAGGTTAGATGTTGTATGGACTCTTTATCTTGCTTGGAACTTTTCTTTATCCCTGCAAAATATTTCCTGTGTTTGCTATTCCGGGAAATTATTTCTCCATTTCTGTTGTATCTCTAGAAAATTTGATAACAATTTTTAGGAGTATATGATGTCTGAATTAGTTGTATGCGTAAAAATTGCTAAAAAAAATAGAAAAAAAAGAAGCTATGGGAATGAACCTGGCTCAACCCATTTTTTAAAAGTATCATCTAATCAATATTCTAATCTTGCAGAAGTCATTTGCAAGAACTGGAAATTTCTGTGTTGTTTTTCAAGTTGAATCCACGATATTAATAGTAAGGAGATTGTCCTATGGTTGTTTCAGTTTCATATCCAGGCGTATATGTTCAGGAAGTACCCAGTGGTGTTCGAACTATAAGTGCGGTGGGTACATCAACCGCTATGTTTTTGGGGCGCACAAAGACCGGGGTGCTTGACAGCCCAACACGTTGTTTTAGTTATACAGAGTTTGCAAGTCAGTTTTCTGATGATAATTCAGTTAGTGATGTGGCACGCTATGTTAAGTTGTTTTTCCAAAACGGCGGCTCGGATTGCTATGTGATGCGCATTGCTAACGGGGCAACTTCGGCAGAGGTTACTCTGCAGGGGGAAGATAGTGTTACTAACGTTTTGAAACTGACTGCCAGGCAGGTTGGGGTTGTTGGTGAAGATATTCGTGCGGTGGTAACTTATAATACCCGACACCCGGAAAACACCTTTAATATTCAACTTTTCCGCCTGGAGAGCGGGAGTAATGGGGCCAGGCTTCAGTCGGGATTTGAACAGTGGAAGAATCTTTCCATGGATCCAGACTCTTCTTTGTATGCGGTACCGTTTCTTAGTCAGGAGTCCAGGCTGGTAAATGCTTCGTTGCCCGGTGCGGCTCACCCGGCAAATAATGGATATTCCCAGTCTGGCAGACCCATACCCTATGATAGTTCCGATGCGGCTACCCGTAAGGCGGCGTGGCTGGCACTGATTGGTACGCAGGCTGTCGCTAATACTGATAAGGTTGAAATCAGTGTGGACGGCAATGCCTTTGGAACAGTGGATTTGTCGAGCATTGACGTGAATGCAATGGACCCCGCCAATGTGTCTGCTGAGTTGCCGGCGGCTATTAAAGCGGCCGTGGAGGCAGTAACACCCACCGGGGTGACAGTGAGTGTTACTTTACAGGCCGGGCCAGCAATTGATCCGGCATCCGCACTGGGGCTGTTGGGTAATGATGTTAGCGATATACTTCGTATTACATCTGATAATGGCGGGGATGTATTTGTTCGACCTTCGTCTTCGGATGATGCGGCGGTGGCTCTGATGTTTGGTACCGATCAGGGCGGGCTGGAAGTCGGTGCTTTTGCAGCATATAGACCAGCACCTACAGCAATTACCATGCGTTTAAGTAATGGCTCGACCTATACTTCACTAGCTGCCCGAACGGTGGGTTCTGTAACTTCTGTTGCCCTTGATGAATTGCAGGCGGATAAATCATTTGCCGCAGTGCCAATTACCCTGGATCTGGACACGGCTTCGGTGCCCAATGCCAGTAATCCGCTATTCATGGATAACATAACCGGGTCGACTACAGGTAATTCTGACGGCTTGCGAGAGAAGATGGCTCTTATTCGGGATGCAGTGAATACCTATCAGGCCAGTAATACATCCAGCTTTTTCTGGAAAGCGGAGCTCTGGGGAGCCCGGCTGGCCATCGTAGCTACTGCTGGTGATGATAATAATGTGGGCAGCTTTGCTATCGGGACACCGGATTTTGTATCAGCGGGCACTACTTTGGAAAATGTACGGTATTACTCTGTGGGTATTAATGGGACAGCAGGTACTCAAATCCCGGCGGCATCGCTGGCATCTGATGGGAATGCACCAGCGGGAACCGATTACGACAATGCCTATACCATTATTGATCGGGAAGTAGATCTGTTTAACCTCATGGTGCTGCCGCCGGATAAAGAACCTGCGGTGTCCATTGATACCTTGTGGGGGGCTGCCAGCATTTTCTGTCAGGCGCGACGGGCATTTTTACTGATGGATGCGCCAGCCAGCTGGAATAACGCCCAGGCAGCTACTGATAATATTGCCGGGTTGCGAATTGGTCTGGTGAAAGACTATAGTGCTATTTTCTTTCCCCGGTTAGTGATGAATGAAAATGGTCTGGAGGTTAATGTTGGGGCATCGGGCGCCATGGCTGGATTGATGGCACGTATTGATGGTTCTCGAGGCGTGTGGAAAGCTGCCGCCGGAATCGAGGCAGATGTGCGGGGTGTAGTGGGTATTGAACAGGCATTTTCTGATTCTGAAAATGGTATTTTGAATCCCCAGGGGATTAATACCATTCGTTCTTTTCCTAATGGTATTGTGTCATGGGGTGCCCGGACCATGGATGGGGCTGATGACTTTTCCAGTGAGTGGAAATATATACCGGTGCGTCGCCTGGCGCTGATGATGGAGGAGAGCTTGTACCGTGGATTAAAGTGGGCGGTGTTTGAACCTAATGATGAACCGCTATGGGCGCAGTTGAGACTAAATGTGGGGGCCTTTATGCATAACCTGTTCAGGCAGGGAGCATTCCAGGGTTCTAAACCTGGTGATGCGTACTTTGTTAAGTGCGATTCGGAAACCACTACACAGAATGATATTAATCTTGGCATTGTTAATATTTGGGTAGGCTTTGCTCCGCTTAAGCCTGCAGAGTTTGTTGTGCTGTATTTACAGCAGATGACAGGTCAGGTTGAGGTTTAGGAGATAGATTATGGCTCAGTTTTCAGTTAATACACATCGTTTTGATCCGTATAAAAATTTCAAATTTCGCATTAAGTGGGATGGGAAATATGTGGCAGGAGTAAGTAAAGTAGGTGCTCTTAAACAGTCAACCGAACCGGTTACCCACCGTGAAGGAGGAGACCCCAGTATGTCAAGGGTCAGTCCCAGTGCCTGGAAATTTGAACCCATTACTCTGGAACGCGGTCTGACCCATGATCCGGAGTTTGAGGATTGGGCAAAGAAAGTGTGGGATTATTCTAACCCCGTGACACCTCTTAAAGATTTTCGGAAAGATTTAATTATAGAGTTGTTGAATGAACAGGGTTCAGTGGCAAAGTCATATAAGGTATTTCGGTGCTGGGTTTCGGAGTATCAGGCCATGCCGGAGCTGGACTCGAATGCTAATGCTGTAGCCATTGAAAGTTTGACCCTGCAGAATGAAGGGTGGGAACGGGATGTTTCAGTTTCAGAGCCTGCGGAGGAATAGTGTAGGGACGTTATGCAGTGATGGATTGTAATTGCTATTGAGAATGCACGCCCTTGAAAAACTAACGTCAGGATGATGTGTTGGGTAAAAAGAGCAATCACTCAGGTAAGAGATAACCTTATGAATCAAATTCGTCTCTCAAATACACATGGCCCCGAATGGGTGACCCTCAGGGAAATTACCGGTATTGAGGAACAAGCCGTTGCCAATACTTCTACTCTGGATGCTATTCAGCTTTTAGATGCTCTTATAGTGTCTGACTATGAAGGTGGCTTACGGCAAGGTGAGGTGGTTAATCTTACCCCCTGGGATCGGGAGCAGTTACTGGCGGCAGTTTATATGCGTACCTACGGGGTTAGGATTGAGAGCACGATTAAGTGCCACCAGTGCGCTGAAAACTTTGATATGGACTTTGAGCTGGATAGGTTGCTGGAGTCTCTTAGACCTGGCTCCTATGATGCTCTGGGGGTGACAGGCGAGGCCAATGGTATTTATCGGCTTGGTGATGGCATTACATTTCGCCTGCCTACTGGAGAAGATGAGTGTGCAGTAATAGGCCTTACTCCGGAAGAGGCTAAAGCGGTGTTGCTGGAACGTTGTGTTCAAAGTGATTCCAAAAGCGATGAGCTTTCTAAGTATAGTGACATAGTACAGAACACCATGGAGGCTCTTTCTCCTTTAGTTGCTCTTGAGCTGGACGCTCAATGCCCGGAGTGTGGCCATGATCAATCGGTGTATTTTGATTTGCAGCATTATTTGCTAACTACCATTCAAGCTGAACGTAAACGTTTAATGCAGGAGATTCATGCACTGGCGTCTAACTATGGCTGGAGTTTATCTGAGATTCTTGGTTTGCCGCGCAGTCAGCGTAAAATCCTTGCCGGCTTGGTGGAGGTGGATGAAGGAGGGGGCTTATGATGTATTTTGACAAGCTGATTGGTCGGTTATCTGGTGGAGGATTTGGGCAAATGTTAAGCCCTGTGATGTCGTTATGGAGTGACCTGTACGACCCCTTTGAAAACACATCAGTGTTACCACTATCATATCCTGATACGGTAAAAAAACAGAACTACAGCATTGATGGTTATTCTGCTTTGAGCCGCCCTGGACGACCTGTTGCAGGCAAGCCAGACTTCCTGCAAAAGAAAGGATTGCAAGCCTTAGACAGGGGGAGGCAACAAGCTAGCCTGGCCGTTCGCAAAAGTAATTCGAAGTTTGCCAGGTCTCAAACTGATGAATTGAGGCCTAAGCATTCAGCTAGGGCCGGGATGGCCCAACGGCTCAAAAAACAGGCGCATACGGTTTTACAGGATGTTATAACACCATCCCATAGCTATGATGAGTCATTCAGTCTGCCACAACGCAATAACCAGGATCATTCACCTGTACAGGTGAGAACGAAAGATAAAACAATACAAGCTGAACAGGTGGTCCCGGTTAATACTAATAACCCCGAATCGTCCCCGGTAAACAGTGAACCACTCAGGGTATGGACTCATTCAGCTCGTACTGAAATCATTGAACAGGCTACTGCCAATATTACTCCCTTGCCGGTTAAATCGCTGGACAAGTTATCTCGAAAACGAAAAAAATTGACACCAGAAGAGCTAATACCTAAATTGTTGATTGGACAAATGAATGTGGCTGTGGTGCCTGTGCAAGAGCCGCTAAATACACTAAGGCCTGCGACCGTGGCCACGCCCGTCACAAATGCTGCTGCGCCGGATGAAAACAGTGCGCAGGTGCAGAAAATGAGTTTCGGACTGGGGCAAATGTAATGGCGATAATTAATCTCAGCCTTGTTAGTAAAGCTCTGAAAAAAGTTATCGAGAATTCGGTAGTAAGCTCATCTGCCTGGAATAAAGTACAGCCCCCCACGGTGTCGATTATGCCTCCTGATAAACTGAAAACAGACTCTTTGGGACTTTACCTTTATCATGTGTGTGAAGATCCGGCGCTAAAAAATCAGCCGCCTGCCAGCAGTAGTAATGACTCTACACCTGTACGTTATACACCTATGGCATTAAATCTATACTTTTTGTTAACCACTGATGCTCAGGTGGATACCGATGACAAAATGGAAGATGCCCAGTTATTGATGGGGCTGGCTATTAAGGCATTGCACGATTATCCGTTATTAACAGATAACACCGTAATTAATACCAAAAAAATTTTCCAGGAGGCGGGCATTGATCAAACCGGTACGAAATTAAAAATCACCATGCAGCCTACGCCTTATAATGAGGCGGTTAGTTACTGGACGGCAGGTCAATCACCCCTGCGGCTTGCTGCTTACTACAATGTCTCGGTGGTGCTGCTGGAACCGGAAGATCCACCTACCCGTACCGGCAGAGTGCTGGACTATGGTATACATACCTTTATAACCGGTGCCCCGAAACTTAACAGCAGTAAAAATATATTAACAGTGACCTTACCTGATAGCGGGGTTTCGCAAGACATTGAACTGCGTCCCGCCGAGGTGCCAATGGGCAGCCGCTTTGAACTGCTGGGGATTAACCTGAATGGCGATGAAACCGAGCTGGTGTTGAACAATAGTCGCTGGGGTGCTGGCATTACCGCTGATACGGGGTGGGGCGTGATTGCTACTGATGACAGAATTATGGCCCTGACTCAAAACCAGATAGATGGTATTGATATCTTACCGGGCATTTACACGGCTAAAGCCCTGGTGAGCGAAAACCGCACCATGCCTGACAGCTCAATACATACCTTTAGCAATAGCTCGAATGAAACCCCGTTTACCATTACCCCGCGTATTGATAATGTGGGCAACCCGGATCTGAATGGTAATCTTACCGTCAATGGCTTCAGGTTTGAACACGCAGACATTGAAACAGAAAATGTGGCAGTGTATCTCGCGGCAGAAGAATTAACCAGCGGTTCAGCCGGTGCTTTAAACCCCGGTGAATACGCTATTACCGATGCCAGCACACTTACTTTGCGCTTGCCGGCCGTTACAGCCTCTGGCTTTGTGCCGTTTCGGCTGATTATAAATGGCGCGGAGTCTGCTCCGGCCTGGGTGGAGGTTGCATGAGACTGTCTGAAGCCCAACAAGCGGATGTTGAATTTGAGACTGAAGATATATCGAATATGATTATTGATCCGGTCTCCGCTGCAATATTACAGCGGGTGCGTATTCGGGCAAAGTTCCGTATAGAATGGTTACGAAAGCTTTGGGCGAATGAGAGTAATAGTAGCACCACCCGCTATATTAGCTACGATGAAGTGGATGCCATACTGGCCGACCATGACAACCCCCGAGACGAGGCACTCTGGATACAGCAAAACCCGAAGTTTAACAGGCTGCAGGATGAGCTAACACAACTGGATAGTATCATCTACGGTGAGCACTCCCGTTTTGCCGTTTTGTGCCAGATATTCACCATAACTCAGGAAGATGCTGATTTGCTGCAGGCCTGTTATGCACTGCAGCTGGACCCCACAATTTCGCGGCTGTACGCTTACCTGCACGACAATCCTGCACGGGCTTACGTATCTGCAGAATTAGTACGGCGACTATTTGGTTATGGCTATAGCTCACTGTATTCTACTGAATCCCCCCTGCGTGTGTGGCATTTAATACAGGAGCAGGCAGTCGCCCCTAATGAGCCCCTGCTGTTAAGCCTGGATCCCATGGTAAGTGACTGGTTACAGGGTGTGAGCACACTGGATCCGCAGCTTGTGGAAAAAGCTTCGTTATGTGAAGTATTTCCGACGCTGGAAAACTGGCCGATAGAGGAATCCCTGGCTATTATCAAGCATTATATCAATAGTGATACCCAGGATCGCATACGGGTGATTATATCCGGCCCGGAAGGCTGTGGCAGAAGCAGCTTTGCAGCTATACTGGCTGCCAGACTAGGGATGACATTATTAGCTGTACATACTGATGGCTTAAATGTTTGTGACTGGGAGCAAACGTACCGCTTTGCTCATCGGCAGGCTTTTTTAGACCGTACTGCAGTATGCTGGACTGGTCAGCCGCTGGTTGAATTTAGCTGGCCGCGGCAGATTATGCCTTTCCCGCTGCAGTTTGTGGTACTTGCCTCCAGCCAGACTCTGGCTGCTCAAAAAAATATGATTGACCACCGTATAGAAATGCCGATGCTGTCTCATGTTGAGCGGCAAACTCTGTGGCATAAATATCTCCCGGAAACTCTAACCTGGGCCAAAATCAATTTTGAACAACTGGTGAACCAGCATCAGATTACAGTGGGCGAAATTGCCGCTGTTGCTCGGAAAAAACCGGCCTCTTTTAGCGAAGTACAGTCCTGCTTAAGAGCACAGTCTCAGCATCGCCTGGGGGAGCTGGCTCAACACGTAGAATGCCCCTTTAGCTGGGATGATCTGGTGTTGCCGGGCTATGTGGATGACATATTACAGGATATGTACTTTGAAGCTACGGAACGAAACGTATTTTGGGAAAATCCGAAAACCCGCCGACTGTTCCCGCAGGGGCGGGGCTTAATGAGTCTGTTCACCGGTCCACCGGGTACTGGCAAAACCATGTCGGCACAGGTTATTGCTGCCGAACTGGGGATGGAGCTGTTTCGCATTGATCTGGCCAGCGTGGTGAGTAAATACGTGGGTGAAACCTCTAAAAATTTAGAAAAAATACTCTCCCGGACTCAGCATATGGATGTGGTGTTATTATTTGATGAAGCCGATGCGTTGCTGGGTAAACGTACCGAGATAAAAGATGCCCATGACCGCTTTGCCAATACCGACACCGACTTTTTACTTCAGGCGCTGGAGGATTTCCGGGGTATTGCAATTTTATCCTCTAATAAAAAAAGCAATATCGACGAAGCTTTTTTGCGGCGCATTCGCTATGTGGTGGACTTTCCTCAACCGGACAGTGAGCAGCGAGTTATATTGTGGCAGCGTCTGCTGGGTGAAATTGCCGGGGAAGAGGTGCTGGCAGCCTTAAAGGCCGATATCAACCGACTGGCTGGCAATATCGAAATGTCTGGCGCACAAATTAAGTTTTCCATTTTAGGAGCGATGTTTTCTGCCCGGCGAGATCGACAAACTGTGAACATGCAGCATTTGCTGCGAGGTATTAATCGGGAGTTAATGAAACAGGGACGGGTGCTTTCTGAAGATGACAGACAAAGGTTGAACGGGACATGAGTATCGGCCAGGTCATTATTAATGAAATGAATCTCAATATTCCCGGTGTAAACCAGATGGAAGCCAAGCTCATTGGTCAGGATGTGATTAAATATCTAAATGACATGCTCGCTGATAAGAATATATCAGCGCGTGCCATTGACAGCATGGCACTAAAAGTGGAGATACCGCAGGGTACGCAAAAAGAGTATTTAGCGGGCATGATTGCAAAGCAGATATGTAAGAGTCTGATATGAAACAAAGTGTACAGCAACTTAAACGTACCCGGACAAAGATGGTTCATAAAAAACCGTCTCAGTCGGCATATGTACGTCCATTTGTTGTACACCAAAGTAACCATACCCTGGCCGCTAATGATAAGTGGGAACGTCAGGCAGATGAGGCTGCCACCCGGGTAATACGGGGGGAAGAGGGCGTGCTTCGCCACCTGACCCCTATTGCGGCAGCAGCCAGAACAGTGACTGCCAGCAGATCTGAGCCGTTGCCTGGTATCCTAATAGGCAAACTTGAAAAAGGCTTTGGCGCAGATTTATCTACGGTACGGATACACAGGGATGCGGCGGCCGCCCAAGCGGCTCGTGCTGAAAACAGTCAGGCCTTTACCTCAGGCGTGGATATTTATTTTGCTGTTGGGCAATTTAACCCGCACTCCGGCTCAGGCGTGCAACTGCTTATGCATGAGGTATCCCACGTACTACAACAAACTGCCCGCCCAGGCCATGGCGGCATCTACACCCTAAGGGATGTGACAGGTCAGGGGAATATACAACGGAAATTCACCACCTTTAAAGACTGGAAGGTCTTTACTGGCCAGGAAAGATTGGCACACCTAAGAAAGCTCCATGAAACCAATGATCCCAAACTCAAAGTCAAACTGGACGCATGGCTACCGGGCCTTCTCACTGACTCTACCAAAATGACCAAGGATCAGATGAAGGAAGCCATTGAGAAAAGAGTCGATGGCACCACCGATAAAGGTGAGCTGGGCTTTTTGTTAGATCTTTCCCGTTTCTTCCCAGGGGTCGAGCTGTCAGCCAAAATAGTGCGCAAAAATGCCTGGGTACGCACACTTTTTCCAAATGAAAAAGTGTTGAAGTATTTAGTGAAAAACGAAAAATCCAAAAAATGGTGGCTAAAATCCTTGACCCAAACCTACGTGGGAAAATTGTTTTGGCCACAAGGGTTTAAAGATGTGGTAAAAGACTACATTTGGAATCCATCCCCCAAGCCTGGTGTTAAAAAAAACTACCTCAACATAAAGCCTAATAAGGGAAAGGCCACCATAAGCGGGTCTAAACAATCTGTAGAAAAAGAGCTCGGAAACTTGGACAAACTCCACTACAGCGAATGGACCTTTGCCCCCTTGATTGCCCTGAAAGCCATGGAAGACTTTCTGAAGGACAAATTTAAACTGCTGGATGAAATGAAAGAATTCACCGAGCAAAACCCGGCAGGGGAACAAAAACAAGTGGGCATAGATAACCTCTATAAACGCCAACTGGCCAAGGTCGCCGTACTCAAAAAAGATGCCCAAAATATGCTCGCCCTGGATAACTCTGATGTTGACGCTTACTGGTGGGCCTGGAATGGGCTGGGCCAGATCATACTGGATGAAGCCACCGCGTTTCAAAAATATATACAACCTGTATTGGACGACGTACTGACCCATGGTTATATATTCAACAAATGGAACGCCTCATTAGGGAGCGCGAAAAACCACCCCCTGAACGAATACATTAAAGCATTACCAGGTTTACCTAAATTATTGGCCCCCGCTGGAGTTAAGCTGGCCACGGCCGCCAATACCTTTTTCCTTCTAACACCAGAAAAAGACCGCACCAAACGATATGCAGGTGTGCCTGCCAAAGCCACAGTCTTTATCGACAAAATTAATGCCGTTGCCAATGACTACACCGAAAAAGCCTTTGCCGCATTAAAAGAAAGCCAAACTAAAATTGGGCCGGAAAAAAACACGGCAGAAAAAACCGCCCAGGCTTTGTTCTGGTTTGCGGGTATGATTTCCCACTACGGTACTAACACTGGGTTCATGACCGACAAAGGCATGGCAAAGGTGGGCAAAGATGAAAAAACCGACATCATCATTTTAAACCGCTTCGAACGGGCCAGAGAACTCATGGGCATTGCCACCATACTCAAGGCAAGTGACAACTCATGGGTAAAAATTATTGAGCTGGCAGATAAAGTGAGCAAGGGTAAATTTATACAAACCAGTGACCTGGCCATACAATATGCTTTTGAGGTAGATCAAAAAGCAGATGTTAATTTAATACCCAAAGATATCGGCACCAAATCTATAAAAGGGCTGGAGCCGTTTACCTCCTATGATCTGGTGTTTTTCTACAGCAGTAACATACTAAAAGAATACAACAATATTCTACGCCCCATGGTGCAGAATAACGAAATACCGTTTGTAAATGCTACTCGAAGCGCTTCCGACCTGTTTATGATAGGCAAGGCTGACCAGGTAATGGAAAACATACTGGACATACGCCCTCACAGGTGGGTTAGCCCGGAGGCCTATTGGATTAAATTCCCCACCGACCCGGCAACCCAGTTTGCAGCATCCTTACAAGAACACTCAAAGTTCAAGGCTCTACATAAACAGGAGAAGGAAAAAAAACGTGAACTGATGTACCGCATGACTGGCCTGAACAAGGGCAGCAAAGTCGTGATCTGGTCTATCCCCCTACCGGGGGATCTGATCAGGTCCCTTCGGAAAATAAAGCTCTTAAACGCTATTGTCTATCTCTTTCGGTCCAGGAGTTCGCTGTTCGACATCACCAAGGAAAAAGATGATGAAGGCGTAGAGAAGATAAAAGAGGTGGCCTTAAACGACAAGGTCATGGAAGAGGCTAAAAAGGTGTTGGAAAAGAACGCCAAGATTATGGACACCCTCACAGATTGGGAATGGTACACCAGCTTAACAGAGATTAAAGGAATACGGAATTTACTGGTTTCGAGTAAATCCAGTATTCACAGTGACATTAGCAAAATAAAAACAGATTTGCGTACAAACTACAAAACCAACACCGTAGAATACCGAGACCTGCAACGCCGGGCCACCAACCTGGACCGGGAAGTATTAGGGGTTACTGACAAATACAGTATCCAAAACCTGTTATCCGCCTATGACGGCACCATTACCAGCTATAAATATTTACGGGCTGCCTTAAAACGCCTGCGGACATTTGAGCGTAATATCGGCCCACCGGATGAGCGGGAACTGCAGATGTCCGCCATTATGATGGAAAACGGCTCCAAACTGCTGGAAAAACTCAAAGATATCAATTTTTACTACTACGCGTCCAACTTTTACCCTTTCATCTCCAGGGCATTGGCCAATGCAGATAAAACTCTGACGGCTGGTAATATTTTGGGCGGCACCCCAGACCAACAAAAGGCCACAAAAAAATGGGGTGTGTTGGCACTGGAGGCCCTAAAAAACAATATGATAAGCCGTCTGGTGGTTCATCAGAAAAAGTTTGGCATGCAGGCGAACAAAGGCAGCCAAAAGCTCACCAGCTTTATGCAAAAATCCTTTGCTATAAGAGCCGGAGAGCCTAAGTTTGATAAAGATGAGGAGAAGGTAGAAGACAGCCCGGACGGGCCGTTTAAAATTGACGGTCTGAATATTTATATTAAAGAGGTTATGCGCTCGTTTACCTACTTCCCCAGGCTGGGGGTAGAAGGCCTGCACTCACTGTATGCACCCACACGGCTGTATCTGGATAAATTTGTTGACAGTCCAACGGAAAGCGGCTTTACCGACGATGCTAGGAAAACCGGCCAGGAACCCATTAAGCTTATAAAAGTAGCTCTCATATTTAAAAGCAAGATATACGAGTTTTATATCACCACCAAAGACCTGGAAGATAAACAAAGTGGCCTGGCCTGGCTTAACCATGTGGTGACCATGCGCAGCACCGTCAAGAACCTGGAAAACCTACAGGAAATCATCGAGGTATTTGGCGAAGGGATGATGTTTATCCTCTCCCTTACACCGATAGGCTGGGCGGCGGATCTGGCCATGCTAATCGGCATGGTGGCTGAGGCCTTTTCTAATAACCCAGAGGGCATAAAAGCCCAACTGGAAGCCCTGTTTAATGAACCGGAGGAGATGTTTAAAAAGCTTCAGGAGGCCATTAATAAATCACTGGACCCTGAGAAACTGTTGGAAATCTTTCTGCTGGGGGAAAACCATTACAAAGACCTGATTAAGGTTAAACCCAAAAAACGCCCGGTGAGGGGAAAATCCAGCCGCAAACGGAAAGTGGCAAAAGCTCTAAAAGGAGTGCGTAACCTGGGCACCAGTGTGGCAGTGCAGGTGGTGCAGCTACAGGGAAAAGTGCAAAATAAAGCCAGTGCGGTGCGTGCCACGGTGGTTTCCCGGCCTATACTGTCTGCCATATTGATGTGGACGGTAGATAATTGGGACAATTTCAGTAAGCCAGAAAAAATCATACTCCAACACCGTGTATTGGGGCCAATCTACGAAATGATTATGGTGCTAAGCAAGCTTAGTGGTGGAGCCAACCTGGCGTTCGATAAAGACAGTGCTAAAAACCAAGGCAATGCCTTTGCCGAAAAAATAGATGCTGTGCTCCTGCAAATGACCAACTTGGAGTTGCCTCATGAAGTGATTCCCAATGACTTGATAGTGGGTTTGCTGGTGGATGCTTTTACCGACTTTGTAGCCCGCCGTGCGCCTGGGAAAATTAAAATACTTACCCGCATTATCAACGAAGGAGCCGAATTTTTAGGGGCCAAAGATGCCCTGGCAGAGACCCTTGCAGAAAAAATGAAAGGCACTGGCCTGGATCCCAATACCTACTGGCTTGAATACTTTTTACCAGTGATCGAACGCCCCTTTAATGACGGCCTGGAGAAGCTCAACACAGAGATCACCCAAATACTGAGCAAAGCACCCATCTTAAAAGACCTGCCGCTGAAGGCCCTGGCCAAACAAGAGGTGAAGGTGACCACCAGCAACGAGTTAAATGACACCTACAGCAGTAATGCTGCTAAAGAACTTGAGGAGCAAGCAGGCACCAATCAAGCCATCCATTCGCCATATCCCGGTAGCGCTTCTGGGATTCCTCATTACCGACCTGAACCTATCCGGAGTGGGCGACCCATGTCGAAGGAGCTGCGCCGTAGCAATGAAATAAATTTTGGCCACGACTTTAGCCACGTAAGGTTACACACCGATGCTGCTGCCGATAAGCGTACCCGCTCCTTAGGAGCCAATGCCTTAACCAGCGGCTCCCACATATTTATGCGCACCGGCATGACGCCGCACTACGGCGAAGGCTCTAAAGTTTTGCGACATGAACTCGCTCATGTGTTACAGAAAACCGGACCCCGTCCAATAATGTCTGGCGAGCACTCAAATCGCCCGGTATTACAACGGGGAAGTAGTGCCATAAGAAGCCACCGGGGTGAGGAAAGCGGGGCCGATACCATGGCTGCCAAGGCAAACTCTTCTAGCTTTAAATCTCCGGTACCGGTTATCGGCTTGCATAAAAATGGCGTGTCACCCAATAGCAGTGGCGCGGTTAAAAACTTTATACGTGAAGTGTCCGACGTTAAAGCGGTGGAAGAGCAATATACCAAAGTGAAAGAAATCATTACCAATAAAACCAAACTCAATAGTGCCACCGCCAACCTGGATGATAAGGTAAAAAAGCATGCCAGGGACCTATGGCGGGGCATAAGTGATAACATAAAAAATAAAAGATTTTTAGACTATGCGCAATTTTGGAAAAAGCGCAGCGCTCAAACCAAGGCATTAGGCTATATAAACACTGCCATTAAATCCTCCGCCGCCGAAGGCAGCATGACCAATGCGGTGGACTTACTGGCCGCAGAAAATCAGACTGAAAAGAAAGTTAAAGGCCGGGCTGGAACTAAGCCCAAAAAAGTGAAAGTATTGGACCAAGGCAGCTTTTTGAAATCTCTGGAACTGTATTTGCTGAAACGGACCGGTATTCCCATAACCTTTAGCAAAGTGAACTACGACCCGGAAAAAGCACCCGCCGTGGGTCAACGCGTTAAAGACATAAATATAGGTGGTATTCAACTACGGTGGGTAGACGCAAACCTGGCTCCCTGGGGTGATGTGATTAGCAGTACCTGGGGGAGCGAAAATTCAGGTAAACGTACCCGATACAAAAAGGCCGCGAAAAATGTTTTGGACAATTCCCACCCCACCCGCAACGTATGGGATGGCAACGAGTATAAGTTCAGCAAAGATTTTGCTGACGAGGTAGTGGAGTCAACCAAAGGCAAAAAGTTAGAAGCCAAGGACCTGCCCAGCTGGGACGTGTTTATAAAAAATTCCCATGCCGATAAAACGGTGCCCGGTGTTAGGCTCTCTACTCATGGAGACTTTACCAGCAACTACCCATTGTCTGCATTGGATCGGCAGTCTCATCATACCACCCAATTTCTAGTGGCGGAGTACTTCCACAACGGCAAAACTTTCAAACCATTTCCCACAGATAGAAACTGGCCCGCATCTGTAGTCAGCGCCGCCGGTGTTGTGTCAAAAATTAAAAAATCCAGCAATAGTAGCAAAGAGGTCAAAGTGCAGGAAACCTATGCTGGAAAGCGGGGTGGAAAAATGCCTGCTATCTTATTGTCCGCAGAGACCCATTTAGGGGCCGGGCTACATGTTACACCCCGTGGCGACGAAAAAACTTCACCCACCCAGGGCTATAGTATAAATAGCGATTTCGACGGCTTTATGCCCACAAAAATGAAGCAGTCCGTAGCGAAGGAGGACCATAATGAGTATGTAAAAAGGCATTCGGCCAAGGCAGAAAAAGAAATTTATATTGCCGTACAAAAAACCTATAAAACCATACGGGACGACATGGCCAGTAAATTGACGGACAAATTCCCAGACAGCGAGATGAAATATTTCGCAAGGATTGCAGGCAACCAGCTTACTGCGAAAACATCTACCATCGCCGGAAGCGAAAACACCAAAAAAGAAGAGATGAAGAAAAACCTAAAAGTGATAGCGGACAAAGTGACCGAAAAAACTACCGGCCATAATGATAAAATACTAATACCGTTGGGATGGAAAGCTGATGACACAAATTAAACTTCAACGATACATTGGTGAGATAAAGTAATGGCAGATGGATACTCACGCAGCCCCAGATTGTTAAAAGGAGCACTCATTGAGTTCTCCTCACGCTTTATCGGGCCAATACCCAATATAATTATATTCCAGTACAACCCGGAGACATTGAGCCGCTCGCTTACACCCTGGGCACCGCCTCAAGCGCCTGTGGCCAGCAGCACCGGGGGGGGCGACAGTGCTGTTGCAAGCAGTAGTAGCGGCAGTGCTACTGCCCAGCCCTATGATCCAGGAGAAACCTTTACTCTAAGCCTGGAGCTGGATGCCACTGATGCTCTGGAAACTCCGGAATACCACCCTGCTGCCGTACTCACCGGTGTGGCAGACCGCATTGCTGCCATGGAAATGCTGCTATACCCGGATAAAGAAGGCAGTGATTTACTAGGGGCTATAGGGGATGTATTAAGTCTGACTTCGGAAGATGATCCTGAGCCGCGCTATAGCGTACCCATACTGTTATTTGTATGGGGGCCGGGTCGTATCGTACCGGTAAGGGTGAGCAGTTTTTCAGTGGAAGAACAGGCGTTTTCTACAGCGCTTTATCCGATAAGAGCCAAGGTAAGCATCGGGCTTAAAGTTTTATCGCCTCATGATTTAAGAGATCATCCGGACAGTATCAGCAAAGAGATTGCTATCACCTCTTATGAATTTACCTTTGCCCAGAAAAATATTTTATCAACCGCCAATCTGGCTAATAGTGTCGAGTCCATACTCGGTATGTTGCCGTTTTAGGGAGTGTTTATGTTTGATAATAAAAGTCGATACAAAGGTTTAAGTAATTACCAGCGTATAGATCGTCAGGGACGTGTTGTAAGTGTAGTGCCTGTACCAGAGCAAAAAAGTGAAACCTTCAGGGGCTATCACCAGCGCATACAGGGGCAGCGGCTGGATCACATGGCCTATAAATACATAGATGATCCGGCAGGTTTCTGGCGTATCAGTCAGCTTAATGATGTGATGCTGCCCGAGGCATTGAGTGAGGCTTCCGTCATAGCCATACCAAAGAAGAAGTAAATAAATGGGACTTGGTTTAATAGTTACAGTTAATGGCAGGGACGATAATGAGCTGGCTGCCGCCACAATGGTAGAGGTGCAGGAGCGCATGGGCCAGCCCACCACTTATACCTTGCATTATCCAGCTGATATCAGTGAAGGGGATTTACCTCTGCTGTCTGATGCCCGGCTGGATGCGGGCTCTGAAATTACCCTGAGTGTGCCCACCAGTGCCGATACTGTTTGTCTGGTAAAAGGCCCGGTAAGCGGCCAGCAAATTCATTTTCAGCATGGCGGAGAAGGCAGTAGCCTGGCCGTGCAGGGAGCCGATACGGCTATTACTCTGGACCGGGAGGTTAAATCCCAGGTCTGGGCCGGACTGACTGACAGCGATGCAGTGAGTGCCATTTTGGGGAACTACGGTTTTATGGCGGATGTTGAGTCTACTTCTGCCGGGCATTTTGAAGATAAGCACACTCTGATCCAGCGGCAAAGTGATTTTCAGTTTATTCAACAACTGGCCCGGCGTAACGGGTATTTATTCTGGATAAGCTGTGATGCAATGGGAATTGAGACTGCCCATTTTAAACGTCCGCCTTTAGGGGGCAGCAGTTCAGCTGAACTGATTATCAACCTGGATCCTCCTAATATCGAACAACTGGAGCTGTCCTGGGATGTAGAACGAGCCACCAGCGTGGAAGCTGTCCAGCTGGACTTAAATCAACTTTCAGATATTAATGGTGGTGTGGCACAAACACCTTTAGATTTATTAGGCGGTAACGGTCTGGCAGATATTACCGGGGATACTCGTTCACAGTACTTAACAGCACCTTCTGATGACGGTGGAGACCTGCAGTCAAGGGGGGAAGGTTCTCTGATAGATTCCGGCTGGTTTGTGCGTGCCAGCTGTCAAACTACTTACGAGCAATTGGGCAGTGTTATACGTGCCCACAGTCTGGTGGACTTACGGGGCGCAGGGCAGCGTCACAGCGGGCAATACTTTGTCTGCGCCGTACACCATGTAATTGATGCGGTTTCACACCGTATGGAAATTGAACTGATACGAAATGCCTGGGAGTAACCTAATGAATCAGGATTTACTGCAAACTATTATTGCCTGGATACGTAATCGCTACTTTGGTAAATATCGAGGCACGGTAACGGACAATGCCGATCCCACCTCACGGGGTCGGATTAAGGTGCGTGTACCCGCTGTACTGGGGGAGCTGGAAGTATGGGCTATGCCCTGTGTGCCTTATGCAGGTGACGGTGTCGGGTTTTACAGTCTGCCTAATGCGGGCACTGGTATCTGGGTGGAGTTCGAAGCCGGTGATGCGTCATACCCTATCTGGAGCGGCTGCTTTTGGGCCGACAGGCAGCTGCCGGATGAAAGCGATGCCAATATAAAAATCTGGAAAACAGATTCAGTAATATTACGTGTCGATGATGGTGCAGATGAGCTGAAGGCGGAAACTTCAAACGGCGCAAAAATTACCATTACCGATGAGATAAAAAGTGAAAAAGGCAATGCCAGCCACACGATTAGCAGCAGCAGTGTTGTCAGTGACTCAGGAGGCAGCGGTAAGGTAGAAGTATCGTCGTCGTCAGTCAGTGCCAACAATGGTGCATGGGAGGTGATGTAATGTCCGGCAATACCCTGACTACTAACTCAACACTGCAATGTCCTCACGGAGGCAGTGTACAGATCATCAGTACCAATGCCCGGGTAACGGCCGATGAGGGATTTGTAGCCCTGGCAACCGATACTTTTATAATCAGCGGTTGCCCGTTTCAAATACCCGCTGTGCCCAGCCCCATTCCAAGCCCCTGTATTCAGGTGATGTGGACTGTACCGGATACTCGCAATATGATCAATGGTACAGCGTCTTTAAGCCAGTCCAGTATTGGACTGTGTATGAGTGCTACGGGTATACCACAGGGACCGGTGAGTGTTGTTAACACCCAGACCAGAGCCAGGAGTAATTAGGCATGCAAAAAAATGTTTATGCAGTTGAATACCCCATCGCAGTGGATAAAGGGCTGGGTCAACTGGCACTACAAACCGACTTTGCCGCTCATGTAGAACAGTTGATGAAGCAGGTACTGTTTACCGACCCCGGTGAACGCATTAACCGGCCGGACTTTGGTTGTGGTATCCGTCGTATGGTTTTTGCTCCCAACAGTCAGGAGTCTGCCAGTCTGGCTCAGGTGACCATCTTTCAGGCCATGGAAAAATGGCTGGGTACCCTGGTTAAAGTGAATCAGGTAGAAGTGAGTGCCGAAAATGAAGTGCTCAGTATTAAAATCAATTATGTTTTAAAAGCTCAACAGGAGCGACGTTACCTTAATGTGGAGGTTAACCTCTAATGTCCTGCACCTTCGACCGTATTGAAAAATTATTGGAGCAGGATCAGGTCACAGGCATTGACTTTGTTCATGTGAACCAAAGCCAGGTTACGCTGCAAGTGCACTTTTACATGAAACCGGAAACTCCGCCTGCTACACCGGCAGATATCTTGAATGGCCTGACCAAAGAGCAGATTGTTATCCATTCAGCGCTGATTGATGTTGATGAGCTGGATACCGATAACGACACCGTGGCCATAGAAAGTATTCAATGGATAGCTAATGATACCGTACTGGAAATTACCACAGTAGAAGCGGGTGGTTTTGAAAATTACAAACTCTACATTGATGATATCCGGATGGATGAGCCTTATAACGACATCTTATTCAGCTTTAAAGCCAGCTGCGAAAGTCATCTGGATTGCAGGCAGAGTGAGCATGAATGTCCTGATGATGACGTTGTGGATTTTCCTGTCGACTATCAGGCCAAAGACTTCTGGAGTTTTCGTCAGGCTCTGCTGGATTTTGCTTCATTGCGTTACCCGGACTGGCAGGACAGAGCAGAGGCTGATGTCGGAGTAATGCTGGTCGAAGTTATGGCTGCTCTGGGAGACGAGTTGAGCTACTATCAGGATCGGGTGGCTCGTGAAGCCTACCTGGAAACGGCTACTCAGCGACGTACCCTGCGGCATATTACTCGATTGGTGGATTACGAAATCCATGAAGGTCTGGCAGCTTCAACCTGGCTGGATATCACGGTGAATGACAGCGAAAGCGGTACTATTGCTGCGGGCATAGACATCTGGGCTGAGTCAGATAAAGGTGACAATATTTATTTTGAAGCAGGGCGGGGTCTGGCCGATATTGTTAATGGTGAAAGCTATGCAGTGGATTCTGCTAGCAACTGTTTTGAGCCGCATATCTGGGATACAGATGCCGGCTGTCTGCCGGCAGGAAGCACCGAGTTATACATCAACGGAGCCCAAAAGGCCAATTTGCCATTTAACGATACTGTAGATAATGACATACCCTGCCGCTGGATGGTGCTGAAAACTAGCCCGGACAACCCTGCTGTTGCTCAGCGCCGTCAACTGGTGTGCGTTATCGATATTACTGAACACACAGATCCTCTGGCAGATGATCCAGACTGCTCAGATATTACCCGCCTTAGCTGGCAGGATGCTCAGGCATTGACGTTTGAAATGGAACTGGACTCCCTGATAGTGAGAGGGAATCTTATTCCCGCTACTGCGGGCAAACATACTGAACGGGTATTTGTAGCCGGGACCGAGATAGACGATCTGGTTCCCGGCCTCACCGACCAGCAAAAAGCTGGTGTACTAAGAACGGTAGAACGTGCTGGTGCGGATGACTGCACTACCCATCTGCTAAGTCTGCCTGCCTCTGACGAAACGCCATTGTGCTGGCTGGGCGATGATGCCCGCCATGCCACACCTGAAGTATATTTGACCGAAGTTATCTGGGACGGTACTGCCTGGCAGACTTTCAGTGCCGGCAACTGGGAATGGACTCGTTCGTTTCTGGGCGAAAATGCCTCTCAGGCAGATGATGAGCACTTTACCCTGGAAGATGGTATCTGGCGAAGAGTGGTGGCTTATCGGCGTGCTGGTAATGAGCTTATCCACTATGACTATGCGGGTAGTGACGGCAAAACCATTCGTTTTGGTGATGATGTTTTCGGTAAAATACCCGACAGAAAAATATTTAAAATACACTACCGTCTCGGCAATGGTAAAGTGGGCAACGTTGCGGCCGACACCCTGGTAAAATTTAACCATAACGATTTAAGTTTTGTTTCCCGTGTTAATAATCCTTTTGCGGCGGAAAATGGTCAGGATTCTGAAACTTCTGAAGAGATAAAACAGCTGGCACCGGAGGCATTTCGTGCAGTGACCTATCGAGCTGTACGGGAAGAGGACTATAGTGAGGCTGCTGAACGGTTAGGCTGGGTGCAGCGGGCAGGTACTCAATTCCGCTGGACTGGCAGCTGGCAAACCGCCTTTGTTACGCCTGATCCTGCCGGATCCGTTAGTGTCAGTGATATTCAAAGAGAAGCCATGGCCGCTCAGATGGATCGCTTTAGACAGGCGGGCAGGGAAGTGGTGGTATCTGATCCGGTTTATGCAGATATTGATATAAAAATTACTATTTGCGCACAACCCCATGCCTATCCGGCACAGGTTGAAGCGCGGATACTGACAGCCCTGCTGGGAACCGGCAAAACCCCCGGTTTTTTCAGTGAAGATAATTTTACCTTTGGCACTCCCCTAAGACGTTCGCAGCTGGAAGCTACTATACAACAGGTGCCTGGTGTTAAAGCAGTAAAATCCATCAGCCTTCGTCGTCGAGGTTATTTCAGGTGGAAAGAGCTGGCAGGCTCCTATTACCCGGTTAACAGCTCTGAAGTGATACGCCTGGAAAACAATCCGGATAAACCGGAACAGGGTACTCTGCAACTTACCATGGAGGGCGGCGCATGAGTTGTCCATGTGATGAAAAAGTAATTTTTAGCTCGCTCGACATTCCTGCCGGGCTGGACTCATTATCCCGACAAATGGCTGGTTTTCCGGAGTTTCGGCAGGCTATGTTGACTGGGTTAAGAAAACAATACCCATTAAAAAACTGGCAGGCCAGGGATGAAGATGATCTGGGTGTAATGCTGCTGGAAATGTGGGCTTACGTTTGTGATGTGCTGTCTTTCTATGATGAAGTCATCACTAACGAAAATTACCTGCGCACGGCTCAGCTTCGAACCTCACTGCATAAGCTCAGCGGCCTGTTAAGTTACGTGCCTCGTCCGGCAGTTGCCTCGTCGGTTGTGATGACGGCCATTGTTGAAGGCCGTAAGGCATTAAGCCTGAGACAGGGAACCGCCTTTCGCTCTGAGGCTTTCGACGGTGAAGCCCCCCAGGTGTTTGAGCTGAGCAGTGACACCACTCTTCACCCGCTGAATAACAGCTGGAAGCTGGTTCCTCAAAGACCCACCTTAATTAGCGGTACCCACAGCACTCTATTGCTACATGACGAGCATAAAAAGCTGCAAAAAGACGATGTATTTATTGCTGATGCCAGTAGCACCAGCGTACATCTGGTGACAAAGCGGGAGAGTATTACAGGTGATGATGAAGAGAAATATGTTCAGCTGACGATAGTCCCGGATCTGATTCTGAGTACTGCTGTTCTGCCGGAAAATATTGCTCTGAGTGCACCCAGCCAGAGCGCTGGTTTGTGGACTATGGGCAGCAGTCCTCAGGCAGTGATTAGTTCCTCCACTGAACTGGTGCTTAATGGTTTGTACCGGCAGCTTCAGGCCGGGCAAAAAGTGCTGGTTTCAAGAGGCAGTGAATACCGCTGGTTCAGCTTGTTGAAAGTGGCTGATACCATGATGAACATCACTACGGGCGGCGATTACACTATCGATGACGAAGACGTGACTGTAAATCCGGTTGTTGCTCCTGCTACCAGACTTACCCTGGACACCAGCCTTAATAATGCCAGCCGTACAGCAGCTGGAGCCAGTAACTGGAGTAATAGTAATGCCAGTGAGCTTCAGGTGCATTATGCTTTTATAAAAGCGGGCGATCTTATCCTGCAAAGGGAAACCTCCATAAATGAAAACAGTACGCTGAAACTGAAACCTCACAGAGGTAATAAAATTCAGCAACCGGTGGATGCCTGCTCACCTGCGGTTTTTGTGCTCAGGGATGTGAATCAGGTAAGCATACAGGGTAACGGTACTCTGGATTACAGTACGGGCGAGCTGACATTCCAGGGTACCGATTGGGATGATGTACTCACACCGGTTATTAATGCTCTGGGTAATATTATCAATGCTACCCGGGGGGAAACAGTCAGTAATGAAATACTGGGCAGCGGTGATGCTTCTCAGGCAGGGCAAATCTTTAAACTTAAGAAAAATCCCTTAACCTATATCGCTGCTCCTGTCAGTGATGATGAGCGGGGCGTTAGTAGCACTCTTACTGTTCGGGTAGATGGTATTGAATGGAAAGAGGTTGCCAGCTTTTACGGTTATGAAGAAAATGATGAAATTTACATTGTGCGGCAAAATGATGCTCAGGAAAGCCTGATAACCTTTGGTGATGGCATACGAGGCAGGCGCCTCCCCACAGGAACTGATAATGTGATTGCTTCTTACCGGTTCGGGGCTGGAGCAGCAGTGCCCCCTGCTAATACTATTAATCAACTGGCTAAACCGGTTAAGGGTTTAAGTTCAGTCGTTAACCCCTTTGCTGCTGCCGGAGGCAGTGATGAAGAAGATGCAGAGGGTATACGGGGACATGCCCCACAGTCTGCGCTATTACTGGGAAGGGCTATATCAGTGCCGGATTTTATTGCCGCCACTACCGGTCTGGCAGGTGTAAAAGCTGCCCAGGCACAATGGCGCTGGAACAATCAGCGGCAAAGGCCGGTGATCCAGATCTGGTATATTGGCACCAGTGACAGCCGCACTATCAGCACCGCGTTACGTAATCTGGCCGACCCCAGTATTGCTCTGGATGTGCAAAAATCCAGTCCACGGGCTTTGTCCTTATCTTTTGATGTTGAGGTGGATAGTGCTTATGTCAGCACGCAGGTGCTGACAGTAATACATAAGACACTTATCGATGAAAACAATGGTATGCTCAGCCAGAAAAATATTGGCATCGGTGCGCCTCTGTATCGTTCCCGGCTTTTTGAGGTTATTCTGAATATCCCTGGTACCATTGCTGTTACCAATATACAGCACGATAACACGGCTTTTGAAGAAATGGCTATTAAACCCGCTGACCCCGGTGACTACTTCACTGTAGACGGTAGTCTGATTGCTGGGGCCAAACTCATTATCAATGGCGAGGAGCAGAGTAATGGCTGAAGATCGCTTCAAAGAATACTTTACCGAAAAATTCTGGGAGATGATCCCTGCAATCTATCGTCATGAAGACGGCCTTGCAGATAATCCTGATGTACTGCGCAGCATTGTAGAAGTGATGGGCGAGCAGGCTGCTAATGTACGTCGCAGCCATGATAGAGTGTGGGAAGACCAGTTCATTGAGCTGTGTAATGACTGGGCCGTACCTTATATCGGTGATCTGGTGGGCACCCGTTTAGTATCGGCTTTAAACACCCGCGCACGTAAAGTGGATGTGGCTAAAACCATTTATTACCGTCGACGTAAAGGTACCCCGGCAGTTCTGGAGGAACTTATCAGCGACATTACCAGCTGGGAAGGTCAGGTTGTAGAGGGCTTTCGCCGCCTGGGTCGTACCCACCATGGACTTGACCCTCTGTCGGTCTATGAGACTGCACGCTTTACCGGCACTCCTCCCGGCGGTATTGCTGACCTGCGTTTTGCTCATGCGGCAGAAATTTCAGGGGGGGCCTTTGACGAGTTTTACCACACTCCCGATTTACGCAAACCCAGGGGACGGGATGGCCACTACGGCATACAACGCTTAATGTTCTATCTCTATCGTATACGGGCCTTTCAGATCAATCGGGTTACGCCCTGTAAAATTGCGGGCACTGACGGCAAGGGCTTTACTTTTGACCCGTCCGGACGGGATATTCCGCTGTATATGCCAAGAAGCCGACCTCATAACGCCCAACATAATAGTAATTCAGTGGATTGGGGAGAGTGGCGTTCCAGCTATGAGTGGGAGTTGTCTGCCCCCATGCGTTGTCGACTTTTAGGTCATGCTGAATATCAAATCGAAGATCAGGATATTATTGAGCTGGTTGAGGATGGTGTGCTTAACCAGACTGAGGCGGATGAACTTGTCCAGCTGGCAGATATTCGTTACAAAACTGAGCAGCGTTTGTATGATGCAATAACTAAACTGGCCAGTCATGCTGTGTTTCTAGATGCAAATAATTACGCTGCCATATTAAATCTGGCGTTAATCGAACAATGCGGCAAACAAAAACTTTATCCCGATGCCGTCAGTATTGAAGATGATGGCACTCCTGTTAATAAGGGGCACATCACTGCCGGAAATCTCAGTACATGGGATACTGCTGTAACGGAAAAACGGGTGCAAATTGATCCGGAAAATGGTCGACTATTGTTTATTGGTGATGAGCCTGGCAGACCTTTGGTGAACTGTTATTATGGTTATAGTGCAGAAATTGGCGCGGGCACTTATAAGCGTAATCAGATTAATACACTTGATATAGATATTAACGTCAGCGGGGGCAGTCAGCTGGATGCCTCTGTTCTGGACAATGATAAAATTACCCGCATTAATGACAGTCTTAGCTACCGACCTGTCAGTGATAAATTAGCAGTTAGAAACATGGCTCTAGTCGCGGCCAGTCAGCAGCGACCCTATCTGTTCCTGGAAACCAACTGGGTACTCAACACTGGCGAATTTGAAGATTCCACCTTATTGCTGGATGGCCTGTGGATAGGTACTGAACCCAGTGACAGGGTCATTTTGCGTGGAGATTATCAAACGGTAATTTTACGTAACCTTACTCTGGATCCCGGTGGAAGAAAAGATGTGCAGGCTAATAGTGTGTTACCGGCAGTTAAACTTGTTATTGAGGCCAGTGTGGAATTACTGCTTATTGAATCCTGTATTACCGGGCCAGTTCGTATTGAAGGCGACGGTTATGTAGAAAAAATTGTTGTTAAAGATAGTGTAATACAAAATATTATAGATACAGCTCCTGCGTTGTTATTGCCTGATGCCGAGTTGCATCTGGAACGGGTTACTGTTATCGGTAATATCAGTGCTCAGAATCTCTGGGCTACTGATTCACTGATATATGGTACGGGTGATATTTTCGATACTCAAAGCGGGTGCTTCCGGTTTAGTGCGGCTCAAAAAATCAGTCGCCTGCCCAGACAATACCGAAGTGTATGGATAGAAAATATGCCCGCCCTTTTTACCAGTACACGATTTGGCGATCCGGGTTATCTGCAGCTTACCGAAAATACTCCGGATACTATTATGCGGGGAGCAGAAAACGGCTCTGAAATGGGTGCCTATAACCAACTTATAAACCCCATTAAATTTGATGGGCTACGAGCCAAAGTAGAAGAATTTATGCCCTTTGGCTTATTACCTGTTTACATATTTGAATCTTAGGAGAGGCTCAACATGGCAACTGATGATATCTCACGGTCAGCGTTTTATCCTCAAAAACGATACAGTGGCGTGCGTATGCAGCAAGGGCGCATACTTACTGATGACGACTTCAACGAACAGGACGTCACTAACCATGAAGACAAACGTCTCATGCGCAAAGACGTTATTGGTACTGCGGGCAGCCCGGATAACGGCTTCACCATCAGCGAAGCAGATGATACTGATAGCCTCGATTTTAAAATTAATGCCGGAGTCTTTTATTTGGGGGGGGTAAGAGTTGAATTGCACGAAGCGCAGACGTTTAAATTGCAGAAAGACTGGCTGCAAAAACCTGATATTGCCTCTCCGGCAGGGGTACGACAGGACATGGTCTACCTGGAGGTATGGCAGCAAAATGTCTCCGCTGTAGAAGATGAAGAGTTGTTTGAAAGTGCATTAGGTGGACCGGATACCAGTACCCGCAGACGTACCATGTGCCGGGTAAGACTGGCCGAAAACATCGGTACGAAGAATTGTGCCGAAGCATGGTCTATAGTTAAGGCCAGTATTGAAGCCAGTTCGGGTGGGCAGTTTCAGGAAAATCATGTCCTGAAGTCAGATGCCGAACTTAGCGTAGGTTACGAGGATAATGGTGATGGGGAAGATCTCTGTTCACCTTCTGCTATTGTCGGCTACCTTGGGGCAGAAAATCAATCTATCCGGGTGCAACTCACGGACAGTAATCACTTTACCTGGGGCTTTGATAATGGTGCACCATTATACCGGGTCAACCTTGAAGACGCAGGCTCTACGCGTAAGACTATTAAACTGCTTACCGAACCCAAAGATCAGGCCCACTGGCCCAGTGCCGGACAGATTGTCGAAATTATTCCCTGGTCTGCAGTACTGGAAAACGGTGAAAAATTAGCTGAAGAACTGGAGTCGGGGCATTTCTCAAGCCTCATCAGCAGTTACGATCCGGACACTAATGAAATTAGTCTGAGTGTTTCTTTACCCTTAAACTTTGGTGAACTATGGGAGAGTCGCAGTGATGTAGATCAGCTGCGAAAAACCCGTTTTGGTACTGAAGACCTGGAAAATATCCATGGTTATTTCTTTATGCGGGTGTGGGACAGGGGGGCTGATCAAAGCTCAGATCCAGAAATTCCAATTTCCAATAGCTCCATTGTATTAGGTAATACCGGGCTAAACGTTACCTTTTCCGGTACTCATCGTCTGCCAGGTGATCACTGGATTATTTCAGCCAGACCTCATACACCGGATCAGATTCACCCCTGGCAGCTGGAAGTTAGTCGTGGCCCAGAAGGCTATCAGCGCTGTTACGCTCCCCTGAGTATTATCCACTGGAACGAGCCAGATACTGATGGCCATGTTATTTACGACTGCCGCCGTACCTTCCGTCCGCTGACTGAACAAAATGGCTGCTGCACTTTCACTGTTGGTGATGGTGTAAAGAGCCATGGTGACTTTAGTTCTATTGATGATGCAGTAAGACATCTGCCCGCTGAAGGAGGCCGTATCTGTGTTTTGCCTGGCGTTCATCGGGCAAATATCAGGTTCACTAATCGTCACAACATTCATTTTACCGGATGCAGAAGACAGAGTATTATTCATCCACTCTTACAACATCCAGATGAGCCGGTTTTTCATTTTGTGTCCTGCCAGAATATACGTATTGATGACCTCACTCTGGTGACACATACCGGAGCAGCGATTATGGTAACTGATGAGCAACGGTTTCCACAGCCGTCAACCGGTATTCATATTGAAAGTAATCATATTCTGGCTCTCATCCATGCCATTTTTGTAAAAACCGAAAATCAAAAAGCTGGCAAAAATGACATACGTATTGTCAATAATGAAATTGCAATGTTAGATAAGCAAAAAGGTGACGTAGCTATTTTCACAGCAGCTGATGATGTGCTTATTGATAATAACCGAATCGTGGTAATTCCCGCTCCGGATGCTGATAAACCTGAAGATGGCCAGGATCAGGATGACCCTGCCGGAATCATCTGGGATCCCTGTAACGACAATGTCGGCTACTACCTGCAATACACCTTTATGATAAAACTGGTGATGGTAGTTTTTGGTTATATGCAAAAAGTCTGGTTTGAGCAGCAAAATCAGCATCAATACCTTGCCAAAGGAGGTATTCAAATTGGGGGAGGCTCAGAACTGGTCAGCATTAATAATAACCAGATTATCGGCGGCTTTGGCAATGGTATCACTCTTGGCAGTCTGCCTGACGATCTAATTCAAGGTCAGGGACATGGGAAATTATATTTTCACCATGTCTCAGGACAAGAACTAAAAATGCTTAGAGAAGAGATGCCTGCCTTCCTCTATGATATCCGTATTGAAAATAACAGTATTACCAATATGGGACTTTCAGGTATCGGTGTTCCGGCATTTATACATAACGAAAAAATTGGAGTTATGATCTCCCTGGAAGAAGTACTTATCCGGGAAAACGTCATTACCCATTGTGCTCAACAACTTCCCGAAAAGCGGGATACTGAAATGGCCATGGAATCCGGATTTGGGGGTATTGTCCTGGCAGCAGCCGATAACATTACTATTGCCCAAAATCGGATTGAATACAACGGCAACTTTGAAACTCAGCCAGTATGCGGTGTACTTCTGCTTTATGGTGAAAACGTCGATATCAGTAATAACCGCATTCACCATAACGGGCCATTTGACAGGAAAGATAAGACCAGCTTTGAAAAAGGCCTGCGCGGAGGAGTTGTGGTGGCTATGTCCTTCAAACAAATTTTCTATGAAATATTCGGCGACCAGAAAATTAAGCGGGAAGACGGTATTCCAGCGGTTAAAGTCCATGACAACATTGTTACCCAACCACTGGGTCAGGCTCTCATGATCATTACTATGGGGCCGGTCTCTGTGGTAGGCAATCAGTTCACTTCCCAAGGCGTAGACTGGCAGTCCAGTACTTACTCAAAGCTTGCCGGTGCGGTGTTTGTCTTAAATCTGGGGGTCTCTCAGGATCTCATGGCCACGATGTTACTCAGCAGCTTCAAATACATGGCTTCCAGAAACATCTCTATGGGACAGGCTGTAATGCCTGTAAAGGAAACCGATGCCCCTGTCACCAGCCGTTTTGGTGGACTGCTGAAGTATCTCTACCTGCCCAATGGCAGCGTACTATACACCAGCAATAAAACTACTCTCGATCTGCAAAGCCCACAAATTGACTTGGCCTTTAGTTCACAGCTTATTGTGTCACTGGATGACATTGCCTATAACAATAATCAATCCAGCTGTCAGTCTATCCTGGACATTCTGTTTACAGATGTTGCGCTTATCGGGGTTACTATTCGGACTAATGACAACCGGTTTCAGGAAGGTTTTACGATAACTTTCAGCTCACTGTTCTCGTTTGGACTAATGAACACCGCCACTACCAATCAGTCTACCCATTGTCTTTTCACTTATGCTGCCCCGCAGTATCATATCAATGTAGGAAATAGTGTTTTGATGCCCCTTGGGTGTCTGGATAAAATTGGTATGATAGGAAGACATTTGGCTGTCCCGCCACAAAAAAAAGAGCTCACTCAAAGTATAATTAATATCAGGTAGAGAAAAACATGAGAACCAATCAACCTAAAAATGAAGATACCTTTAAGCTTATTGATTCAACTTTTGATGGTCTGGATGAACAACGGGAACAAAACCTCGAACGTCTGCAAACCATACAAAATGAAAGAAATAAAATGCTGACACGAGAAAAAGTGCGGCTGGAACATAAATATGGTGGTGAGCATCCACGAATACAGAAAATCAAATCAAGAATTCAATACCATCGAGAAGTAGCTAATGAAATAAAAACCGAAGTCGATCACGCAAAAATCACTGTACCTAATCTGGACTTAAATACCTGGATTGTTCATGGCCGGGTAATAGAATGGGAAGAAGGTGCAGCCGTAGAAGGTGTTACTGTGTCAATATACGACAAAAGGGATCGATGGGTAAGAAAACTGGGTTATGCCTGTACAGATAATAAAGGATATTATGCCATAAGCTATACTGAAGATATCAGCAGGGAAAAAGAACGGCTGGCTGCTGCCAAAGAGTCTGGCCTTGATGTTGAACAGCCGGGGGATGATTTCTACCTTACTGTAACTGATCACAATAACAATATAATCCAGCGTGAAAATGAACCTTTACAAATAAAAAAAGGTCAAATTGATTATCGACTTATTATTCTGAAACAATCAAAATGTGCCCCGCCAACAACAGCTAAAAGCCCGGATAAAATGGCTACAGGCTCTATAAAGTGCTGGCGAGTTCAGGGAAAAGTTGAATATAATGACAGAACCCCTGCTGAAAATGTTACGGTCAGTCTCTCTGATAAAGAGCTTATGTTTGATGAGATGCTTGGTGCGGTTAAAACGAATAAAAATGGTGAGTTTAAGGCTGAATATTCTGAACAGATAATTAAGGAATTATTAACTAAAAAGCCGGATCTGTTTGTGAGTGTTTACGATCAGAATGGTAAACGACTTTATCGTTCACGTAAGGTAATAAAATTTGTAGAAAAAGATATTGAGAACCTCAATATCACGGTTAAGAAAAATTCATGAGCCTGAGCACTTCTGAACCTAAAATAATCATCAGGTTTTCACTGGGATAAGGGGATTCAGAAAAGCCTGTTTGAGCATTTGCCGAATTAACCCGGAGGCCAGTGAAAAGCACGGCCGGCCAGCAAATGTAAATGGGTATGAAAAACGGTTTGTCCGGCCAGATGGTTGCAGTTAAAATTCAGCCGGTAACCATCCTCAGCAACACCCAGTTCCCGGGCCAGTTTTTTTGCGGTCAGTACCATATGCCCGAGCAGGTTTTGTTCTTTACTGCTAAAGTCGTTAATGGTTGCAAGATGCTGTTTGGGAATAATTAAAATATGTACAGGAGCCTGCGGGGCAATATCATGAAAGGCCAGTAGCTGATCATCTTCATAAGCAATACTGGCCGGTACTTTTTTATCAATAATCCGGCAGAAAAGACAGTCTGGGTCTGACATATAAGATTTCCTGAGCTTGTAACGGGATATACAAAAGTACCTGAATGCTAATCAAAATTCAATAATAGCGATGAATTTGATATGATTTACCCAGCACCTTGTAAGGCATCATCTAATAATCCTTTATATTTAATATACAAGGATTAAGGCGGGGTGCTGGGTTTACAAAGTTTTTAGTATTTTAAGATTAGTTTATAAGGATAAAGATATGAGTTGGTGGGGCAAGTTAATTGGTGGTGCCGTAGGCTTTTCCATGGGAGGTCCTCTGGGCTTACTGATTGGTGGAGTACTGGGGCATAAGTTGGTTGATGAACCTGCTCAGGATGCTTTTAGTGATAACCATGAACTGACCCAGGCGGCTTTTTTCTCTGCTACTTTTTCCATTATGGGGCATATTGCCAAAGCGGACGGGCGGGTTACTGAAGATGAAATTGCTATGGCCCGTCAGATTATGGAACATATGCATCTGGATACTGAGCAGAAAAAGGCGGCCATTCAACTGTTTAATGAAGGTAAAAAGGCCGATTTTGATCTGGATGGTGTGCTGCTGCAGTTTAAGCAGGCCGCCCATCGACGTACGACATTGCTGCAGATGTTTATGGAAATTCAGCTTCATGCCGCTTATGCCGATGGTAAGATGGATGTATCTGAACAGGCTATCATTAATCGTATTGCCAGCCTGCAGGGTTTCAGTGCTCAACATATAGAGCAGTTATCAGCCCTGGTGCGTTCCAATCTGGGGCTGGATGGTGCGGGTTATTATAGTGGGGGAGATACCCGGAAAAGTCATTCAGAATTATTAAAAGAAGCGTATAAAATGCTGGGTGTTTCAGATACGACCACTGATGCAGATGTCAAAAAGGCATATCGCCGTATGATGAATCAGCATCACCCGGATAAGCTGGTATCCAAAGGTCTGCCGGAAGAGATGATTCAGCTGGCAACAGAAAAGACCCAGCAGATCAAGGCGGCTTATGAGTTAATTAAAAACTCCAGGAAGTAAAAATTAACCAGATGTTTTAATTGTGCAATCATTTTAATATCTTATGAATTTAAAATCCCGCTGACTCGCTGAATTATTATCTCATCTTAAAGATTAATATATTTACCACCACTGGCCACAATAATAGTAATAATACCAAGCACCAGGTTAGTGGTGACCAGATTACGGATCTTATTAATAATAGCTCCCCCGACAGGAAATTGCTTATTATTAACAGCCGTTTTGAATTGCTTAAACAGGACAAAATAAATATAGCAGTATATTGCAGTCATCATCAGCCCGATGCCGTGCATAATCTGTATATAGCTGGCTTTCAGACCCGCCAGTCCTCCAAATACATCAAAAATCATCCAGTAACCGGTAATTAAAATAACAATTACGGAAATCCATACCCATAAGAAAAAACGTCCGAACACAGCCAGCCACAAAGTCAGTCGATTGGGTGGCTCCAGCTTTTCAATTGCGGATGGTCTGAGGATCATATGCGCAAAAAACATACCTCCAACCCAGATAACCGCTCCAAGAAGATGAAATGTAAAAGCAAATGAGTAACTCATAAAGGGGACCTGTAAAATATTAGCAAATAAACGACAATTGTAACCATGTTAGTACTGAAAAAACAACAGCGACTAATGTTGAGAGCTTAATGTTTTCTTTAACCAGCCTTGTACATAGTTAACCAGTTCCTCATCCAGTCCCTGATAGAAATGGTTAGCACCAATGGTTTCGCTTTGTCGGTAGTTCCTGTTGCCTGCCCTGGCGGCGGCCTTTTTACGGGCTTTGGCTGAATTCATTACACTCTCCAGATCCTTGCTGCCAAAGAGATCCAGCAGGGGAATATGAATTTTTTCAATCATAGCCGGGCTGTTCAGAGGGATATCTTTTTCCTGAGAAGGGGTTCCAATAATGATTGCCGCATTAACCAGAGGGGTACCGTCTGCCAGAGTGGCATCAGCATTTTTGTGCAGGAAATCCAGAGCCATTAACGTGCCGAAACTATGGGCAATAATAACAACTTTCTGGTAAGACTGCTTTCTCAGATAATCAACAGCGATTTTAATGCGCGGCAGAGCGGCTTCAATGACCTGTGTTCGACTGGCTGCATCCTTTTTATCCGGGAATGTTAAAGGAACCTGAATGGACAGAGTTGCCCAGCCTCTGTCCGGCAGTTCTACCCTTAAAGGATGAATAATATCATTCCAGTCAGGGTGAGCTCCTGAGCCATGGATCAGGACAATGGCTCCAAGAGCTTTGGCTGTAGTCTCAGGCGTGTAAATAGCAAAAAAGGTGTCTTTAGACTGTTTATCTGTTCCTTCAGGAAGATAAACAGGGTCACCGGTCACAATATTATCGTTCAGCTGCTCTGCCCAGAGTTTTTCACTGGCTGAATTTATAGCATAAACACTTTGTATTGATAACAGAAGTGTCAGGATGGAAAATAAGAAAATACTGATTTGCTGGTTATTGAGTTGATTAAATGCTGATATTTTCATAGTTATCGTTTAAAATGAGCCTTTGCTTGAGTCTAAAAGCGTATTTATTTTCTTCTTTCTGTATCTTATTCATTTTATGGGGATTTGTCATGGCAAAATCTTTAATTGCTCCATCTATTTTATCGGCTGATTTCGCACGTCTGGGTGAAGAGTGTGTCAATGTACTGAACAGTGGTGCCGATGTTATTCACTTTGATGTCATGGATAATCACTATGTGCCGGTTCTGACCATTGGACCTCTGGTTTGTGAAGCGCTGAGAAATCATGGTATTACCCAGGATATTGATGTCCATCTGATGGTTAAGCCGGTGGATAATATTATTCCTGAATTTGCTAAAGCCGGTGCATCTTATATTACTTTTCATCCGGAAGCTTCAGAACACATTGACCGTAGTTTGTCGCTGATCCGTGAAAATGGCTGTAAATCAGGTCTGGTATTTAACCCGGCTACACCACTTAGTCTGCTTAAGCACGTTATGGATAAAGTGGATGTGATCCTGCTGATGTCTGTAAACCCTGGTTTTGGCGGCCAGAGCTTTATTCCTGAGACTCTGAACAAGTTACGCGAAGCCCGTAAATTGATTGATGACAGCGGCTATGATATTCGTCTGGAAATTGATGGCGGTGTTAAAATCAATAATATTGCTGAAATTGCAGAAGCGGGTGCAGATATGTTTGTGGCCGGTTCTGCTATTTTCAATACCGATGATTATAAGGTAACCATTGATCAGATGCGTGCTGAATTAGCCAAGGCAGGCAAATAGCTCCATGATTAGAAAACCAGAAATGGTGTTAATTGATGTAGACGGTACACTGGTTGACAGTGTACCGGATCTTGCTTATTGTGTTGATGAAATGCTTAAACAGCTGGGTATGATACCTTATGGTGAAGGTGAAGTACGTCACTGGGTGGGTAATGGTGTGGAACGTCTGGTACGTAGAGCTCTGATTGGGCAGCTCGAAGGTGAACCGGACGATAGTCTGTTTGAAAAAGGCTATCCCATTTTTATGGAGCTGTATAAGAAAAATACCTCTAAACGCAGTTGCTTGTATCCTGGTGTAAAAGAAGGGATGGAATATCTGAAAGCATCCGGCTATAAACTGGGTTGTGTGACTAATAAAGCCGCTGAGTTCACTCATCCTTTATTAAAAGATTTAGGCCTGTTCGAATATTTTGAATCGGTGGTCAGCGGTGATACCCTGGAAAAGAAAAAACCCGATCCCATGCCCTTACTCTATTCAGCAGAAAAAATGGGCGTGGCGGCGGAAGAGTCACTCATGTTGGGTGACTCTATCAGTGATGTAAAAGCGGCACGAGCAGCAGGCTTTCAGATCATCTGTATGAGCTATGGTTATAATCATGGTGTTGATATCCGTGAAGCTGAGCCTGATGCTGTTATTGATTCTATGACCAAATTAAAAGGTCTTTTATAAACGCTTTGAAAAATACCAGATATAGTTATGATATTACTCAATAAAAAACAAATGAAAGAACGATGGTGGAGTTAAAAAGTTGTTAATAACCTGACAATATCTATCAGGTTTTGCACTGCTAAAGTAAACTATCTTTATATCTATTTAGCATAATTTAAAACACCTGAGAGTGTTAGACTTTGATGTTAAAT
>JALVAL010000028.1 GCA_027011205.1 Gammaproteobacteria bacterium | reverse complement strand
GTGTTAATCATTGTATTGATAATGATTTGCCCCTGGTCTGTTTTTCTGCCAGTGGTGGTGCCAGAATGCAGGAAGCGCTTTTCTCCCTGATGCAGATGGCTAAAACCAGTGCGGCACTGGGCAAGCTGCGACGCCAGGGACTGCCGTTTATTTCTGTTATGACCGATCCGACCATGGGTGGTGTTTCAGCCAGTTTTGCCATGCTGGGTGATATTAATATGGCCGAACCCAGAGCACTAATCGGTTTTGCCGGCCCCAGGGTAATTGAGCAAACTGTGCATGAAAAATTGCCGGAAGGCTTTCAACGCAGTGAATTTCTATTAGAACATGGGGCAGTGGACATTATTGTCACCCGTCATGATATGGGTAAAACACTGGTTAATGTATTATCCATGTTAATGAATAAGGGTGTCTGACCCGTCCACATTTACACAATTACAGCAATGGCTGGACTGGCAGGAGACTTTACACCCGTCAGAAATTGATCTGGGCCTGCATCGGGTAGCACTGGTTCTGCAGCGGCTGTATCCGGATATTTATCATCCATCCCGTCAGTCGGTTAAATACCCCTTTACCATCATTACCATTGCAGGAACCAATGGTAAAGGTTCTACTATTGCCTTACTGTCTTCAATACTCACTCAGGCTGGTTATTGTGTCGGTGCGTATAGTTCGCCACATCTTCAATCCTATAATGAACGTATCTGTATCAATCAGGTCCCGGTAAAGGATATATTAATTTGTGATGCCTTCACCCGTATTAATGAAGTCAGAGATGATATTTCTCTCACTTATTTTGAATTTGCTACTCTGGCTGCGGTAGAGGTTTTTTATCAGCAGCAATGTGATATTGTGATTCTGGAAGTCGGGCTGGGAGGGAGACTGGATGCCGTCAATGCTATTGATCCGGATGTGGCTTTTGTTTCGACGGTGGACTTTGATCATCAGGACTGGCTGGGTAATGATCTTAATACTATTGCACTGGAAAAAGCCGGGATTTATCGGCGGGATAAACCGGCAATATATGGTGATGAGCCTTTAATTGACAGTATCAGAGAAAAAGTTCATCAGCAGTCTCTGGACTTTTATCAGTATGGTAAGGATTACAACTATCGTCTAAGAGAGCAGCAATGGGACTGGCTTCCTGCTCAGGGCAGTCCTTTTAACGCACATTATAATCTGCCTTTGCCGGCACTGGCTGGTAATATTCAGTTAAAAAATGCTGCTAATGTATTGTTTATTCTGAAATTATTAAAGCTGCAATGGCCGGTGACACAGGCCGACATTAAGCAGGGACTTTTATCGGTACAAATTTCCGGGCGTTTTCAGATCCTTCAGTCCAGGCCTCTGATCATTGCCGATGTGGCTCATAATGTTCAGGCTGCCAGGGTTTTAAAGACCACAATTGATGATTTAACTGTTCCGGGAAAGTTTCATATTATTGCAGGTATGCTTAAAGATAAGGATATAATAAATGTCCTTTCCTGTTTACTGCCGGTTGCTGCCAGCTGGCGTATAATTGAGCTGAACAGTCCCCGGGCCATGCCTGCAGATGAACTAAAGCAGATACTGCAAAAAATTACCGGACCGAATACTGAAATAAAATGTTTTGCTGATTTTAAACAGGCCTATAGTGATTTTGAAGAGGCTAATAAAAAGTCCGCTAAAGAATATAATATAGCCGAAAATCAGACAGACAATTTACTGATTATGGGTTCGTTTTTTACTGTGTCAGATGCTTTGCGTAACTTACAGTCATGAGCCAGATTATAGATTTTTAAAGAAGAATTGGATTAATGGATAACAATAAACAACCGACCGGGATTAATATTAAACAGCGTATTACAGGTGCGATTGTACTGGTCTCATTAGGGGTTATTATTATTCCCTTGCTGTTAAATGGCGGCACTGACTCGCAGCAGGCTATCTATGGCAGTAATATTCCACCGGTACCGCCCTCACTGAATAAAACATTGCCGGAAATAAAGCCTCTGCAAACCATGCCGGCACCAGAGCCGGTTGAATCCCGTCCTGTTGAATATCTGTCAGTTAAAGCCAAAGGCAATTCAGCTATTAAAAAAACGGTCCATGAGAATGTAAAACAGGTCAGTAAAAGAGTTAATATTAATCAAAATAAAACGCCGGTCGAAAGTCCACCAGCTACTGTCTTTATAAAAGCCAAAGCGCCGCAAAGCAAAAAAATTACGGCGGCTTATACCTTGCAGATTGCCAGCTTCGGTAATAAGGAAAATGCTTTTTTGCTCAGGAATAAATTACGTAAACAACGTTATAAAGCCTATATTGAATCTGTTTCCACAGTTAAAGGTAAACGCTATCGTTTAAGGGTAGGGCCTTATTTAAAATATGATCAACTGCTGGCTATCCAGAAAAAAATTGAACAGAAATTTAAATTAAATAAAACCATTATTGTAAAGTATAAAATCTGATCCTGACCCACTATTTATGATAATATACTCTGCTTATAAATTATTGAGAATAATAAGTGTCACTTATCTGGCCTGATTATATTATTATTGTCTTAATTGCCATTTCTGCGGCTATTAGTCTGGTGCGTGGTTTTGTGCGTGAAGCAATGGCGCTTGCGGGCTGGGTTCTGGCTGTCTGGGTGAGCCTGCTGTATATGCATTCGATGGCAATATTTATTGACTCCTATCTTAATCTGCCGCCCTCTATTCTGGCTATGGTTGCTTTTGCAATTTTATTTATTATTACTCTGATCCTGTCGGCATTAGTCGCCAATATGATAGCTGGTCTGGTTGACAGAACCGGGCTTTCCGGTACTGACCGGGCTATTGGTATGTTATTTGGAATTGCCCGTGGTATTCTTATTGTAGGCGTTCTGGTATTACTGGCCGGTTTTACTCTTGTTCCGCAGGATCCCTGGTGGAAAGAATCGGTTTTAATTTCTCATTTTCAACAACTTGCAGAGCTGATGAAGGACTTCCTGCCGCCTCATATCGCTGCAAAAATTCATTATTAACTGGGTGTATACATTATGTGTGGCATTATTGGTATTGTTGCTAAATCCAATGCAAATCAGGTTCTTTATGATGGTTTAACGGTACTTCAGCACCGCGGTCAGGATGCGGCGGGTATTGTAACCTATGATCATAATCGTCTTCATTTACGTAAAGATAATGGTCTGGTTAAAGATGTTTTTTCATCAATGGATATGCTCCGCTTACAGGGTAAAATGGGTATTGGTCATGTCCGTTATCCCACTGCCGGCAGTTCATCCTCTGCTGAGGCTCAGCCTTTATATGTTAATTCGCCTTATGGTATTGCCCTGGCTCATAATGGTAATCTGACTAATGCAGAGGCGTTGAAAGAAGAAATTTATAATGAAGATTTAAGACACCTCAATACTGACTCTGATTCAGAAGTTCTGCTGAATATTTTTGCCCATGAAATTCAAACTCTACATAAACTGCGTATTAATGAAGAAGATGTTTTTAATGCCATTTCCCGGGTACATAAACGCTGCAGGGGTGCTTATGCCAGTGTTGCCATGATCAGCGGTTACGGCATTGTTGGTTTCAGAGATCCCCATGGTATCAGGCCCATAGTGTATGGTAAGCGGGAAGGCAAAAAAGGGGTTGAATATTGTATTGCATCTGAAAGTGTGGCACTGGACGTACTGGGCTTTGAACTGATAGCTGACATCGAACCCGGTGAAGCCGTGGTGATTACCGCAAAAGGAGAAGTATTTAAGCACCAGTGTTCCGATAATCCCCGATACTCGCCCTGTATCTTTGAACATGTTTATTTTGCTCGTCCTGATTCAATAATGGATAATATTTCGGTTTATAAAGCCCGTTTAAGAATGGGGGAACATCTGGCCAGAAAAATCATGCAGCAATATCCAGAGCATGACATTGATGTGGTGATTCCGATACCCGATACCAGTCGTTCTTCCGCGCTGGAACTGGCTAATGCTCTGGGTGTTCGTTATAGAGAGGGTTTTATGAAAAATCGCTATATCGGCCGCACCTTTATTATGCCGGGACAGAAACAGCGTAAAAGTTCGGTTAAACAGAAGCTCAATGCCATGGATCTGGAATTTAGAAACCGTAATGTACTGCTGGTGGATGATTCTATTGTCCGTGGAACTACCTCCAGCCAGATTGTTAAAATGGCCAGAGATGCCGGTGCCAGAAAAGTGTATTTTGCTTCTGCTTCTCCTGCGGTTAAATACCCTAATGTATATGGCATTGATATGCCTTCACCAGATGAATTTGTAGCGTATGGACGCACTACTGAAGAAATAGCCAGAGAAATAGGCGTTGACTGGCTGATTTATCAGGATCTTAAAGATCTTATTCTTTCCTGTCATAAAGGTAATAAGGACATAAAAGAGTTTGACTGTTCAGTTTTTGATGGCAATTATGTGACCGGGGATATTGATCAAAACTACCTTGAGGCGGTTGATAAACGCCGCAATGACAATGCCAAACAGCAGAAATACTCCCATGAAAATGAAATACTTGGAATACATAATAGTTAATCATATAGCTTGCACAAAATTAACTATCATCTATTATTAAATGCGGGGATCATAAAAAAAATGAGATAACATTTGGAAAAAAGAAACCAACATCGGACGCCTGTTAGAGTCGATGCCATTGTTTACGATAAAGACGGTCATTCGTGGCCATTTATTGTTGAGGATGTTGGTTTTGACGGGCTGTTTCTCAGGTGGCCCGAAAAACAGCCCATGCCGGATGAATTCTCTATAGGCAGGCTTCTTAAGATCAAATTCAGCACAAAACCCAGTGCCATTGACATGCTGTATCAGCTGGAAATTAAGGTCTGCCGGATTCTGGATGATGCCCTGGCGGTAGAAATATACAATCCAGCCATAAATGCTCTAATTAATCTAAGTCGGGAACAGCTTAAACAGAATCTGAATAATCAGTCAAAAAATTCCTCTGATCCTTTTTCACAACAGATACTTGAGCGAGTTCAGCAGGTTTTTCTAAGGCATCTTTCTCATAATGTCGATATATTTTTTCCAGTAGTCAGAGATGCTTTATTCGAACACGCTGAACAGGCTAAAACCAATAGCAGTCAATTACTTTTTTTTGATGCTATTACAGTTATTGATAAGGTTAAAACAAAACTTAAGACAGACTTTCTCAATTTAATGGAAGAAGAACTTAGAAAATGTTATTTGCAGGAGATAAATGGATCAGCAGGAAGCAATACCGGTGAACTGGATTTGATTGCCCAGGATGATTTTGAAAACTGGCTGGCGGTGAATCAGATACTGGTTAATATTTCACCCTATTTTGAACAGCAATTATCGCACCTAAAAAAACGTCTTGCAGTACTTCACGGTATAGATGAAACAAGCATAATGACACATCCTTATTCACCTGAACTGCTGTTTAAGAAATTTGGTGAGGTTGTGCACCAGTATTTTCAATATAATGAAATTGTGTTGCTTATGTATCAACAGTTTGAAAAAATAATGAATAATCATCTGTTTGATATTTATAAGGAAATTAATAAAATATTTATAGACAATAATATTCTTCCAATTATTGAAAAACAGAAATTAACCATCCTTAAAACACCGGAAACAGAATCCGCTTTACCCTCTGTATCCTCTGAACAGCAGAATACCCATACAGCACAGAGCTATCCTCAGACACAGCTGCCACAGCCAGCCTATATTACTTCTAATCCTGTGCATCTGTTTAGCCCGGAATTTGCAGATCACAGAACTGAAATAAGTACTATTGATAATAATATTAATCTGGTTGCAACTTATCAGACCTTAAAAGAATTATTAAATTTTAAATCCATTGACGGCAGTATTGAACCAGCCAGTGATTTTTTTGCTTCACAAGAATATCAGCAGCAACTGGCTCTGTTAATGGATGATCTGACGCTGGTTCAAAAACGCCATGAACGGCATGTGTTAAACAACAGAAAAGACGTTTTTATTGTTAATGATGAACTGGATAAAGTGATTGTTAAGCAGAAATATTCGCAGGAATTAATCAATGAATATCTGTATACCCGGGATATTATTACTCGTTTATTTGAATTTATTTCAAATGACGAGTTATTAGGCAAACCCGTTAAACAGTTATTATTATTGCTGCAGATCCCACTGTTTAAAGTTGCCTTATTGTATAAAGATATTTTTGAATCATGGTCCAATCCTGCCCGAATAGTCATGAACCGTCTGGCAATGATTGAATTTGAAAATGAAAGCAGTCGTTTTTATGGCAAGGCAAAAGGTTTTGTACTTTATATTCTGAAAAATTTCAAAACTGATCTGCAGATATTTGAAAAAGTACACGAAGTATTAAATCAACTGCTTAAACTTCAGACAGAATATTACAATAAGAATGTTAATAAAGTCATTGATATATGGGATGTCCGGCAGATTGTTGCCAATGAACTGGCCATTCGTCTAGCTGATAAAGCAATACCGGCGGTGATAGCGGATCTTATTAGCTATCAATGGATTCAGGTACTGGTCAGCACATATCTGGACAAAGGACGGGAATCCAGTCAATGGGCTCAATATCTGCAGGTGCTTGACATGCTGCTATTGAGTGTGGATGAAAATGTTAATGAAGAATTTATTGAAACGGAAACGATTCTGTTTATTTTAAAACAGGGGCTTATAGAAACAGATCAGTTTAATGCAAAATTGTTTGAAAAAATTGAGCAATACCTGACAACAAGTAAAAAGGGTGCTGTTATTACCTTAAATCAGGATTTTATTGTTAAATTGTTGATTAATGGCTATGCACTGACTGACAAAACCGCCATTTTAAGAATGGGTAAGCCGGTGCCGGATGCTTTAACTCAGCATAATAAACATATTGCAAAACGTCTTAAGGTAAATGATTACGTTACCTATGAAAGCCAGAATAAAAAATCCAGATTACAGTTTGTCTGGGGTAGTGACAATCAGAATGTATTTGTTTTTGTAGGGTGTATGGGAAAACAGCAGGGTGTATATACTCTGACTGAAGTCGTCTCAATGTTAAATGACGGACGACTTTCACCGACTAAAGAATTCGAATTACCATTACTTGAGAGAAGTCTTTATGCCATTCTGGGAGATGTTCATGATGATATGGCCAGAGATTTAAGCAGGGATAAATTAACGGGTTTAATTAGACGGGAAGAATTTATACGTCTTTTTGAAAATCAACTGGACAGCATTAAACAAACGGGACAGGGACAAGGCCTGTGTTTTATCAATATTGATAAATTTAATTTAATAAATGATACCTGTGGCTTTGAGGCAGGTGATCAATACCTGGCACAGATTTCAGGAGCAATTAGTCAAAATATTGCCAGTGATGTGATGTTTGCCCGTTATGGTGTTGATGAGTTTATTTTCTTATTACCGGAAGACAGTGAGCAAGAGCTAAAAGATTTTGCAGAACAGCAGCGGCAATTAATTAATTCCATTGATTTTGTCTGGGATGACAAGAGCTTTACCCTGGGTGCCAGTATCGGTGTGGTAATGGTATCTGAATATAATGAATCCAGAATGTTTCTCCATGCGGCATTAACTGCAGCGATAATTGCCAAAGAAACCGGCGGTAACCGGATACATATTCTTGAATACGATGCCATTGAGTTGAATCATCGGCAGGAGTTGCAATTATGGGCAACGAAAATTGATCAGATGGTGAAACACAATCGACTTGATATTCGCTGTCAGCGTTTACAGCCTATTATGGAGGCCAGTCTTTCACCTCATTATGAAATGTTATTGCTGGTAAAAGATAAAGACGGTAATCACAGCCCGCCAGCAGAGTTTATTGAAGCGGCAGAGCTGTACAATAAAATGGTTGATGTGGATCGATGGGTTATTAATTATGTTTTAAAATGGTATGCGGAACATCCTGAACAACTGGAACAAATGGGCGGGGTTGCAATTAACCTGTCCGGGCATAGTTTAAATGATATGGATTTTCTGGCTTTTATTCGGGCTATGTTTGAACAATATCCCATTGTTCCTGAACGGATCTGTTTTGAGATCACCGAAACAGTGGCCATAAAAAATATGAATCATGCCATTAATATTATCCATGCGATTAAGGATATCGGCTGTGAATTTTCTCTGGATGATTTTGGTACCGGACTGTCTTCCTATGCCTATCTAAAAAATCTGCCGGTAGATTATCTTAAAATTGACGGGGTATTTATTAAGGATATTGCGCATAATCCTGAAGATCGGGCGATGGTCAAATCCATTAATGAAATAGGTCATTTTCTGGGTATGAAAACAGTCGCTGAGTATGTAGAAAATGATGAGATTATTGATGTTCTAAAAGAACTGGGTGTGGATTACGCACAGGGTTTCGGGGTAGAAAAACCTATACTTATCCACGATATGTATAAATCTGATTCAACTATGACTGGGCATTAATTATCTGACCATTGAGTTCTTTACTATCATCTCCCATTAAGTACAGATAGCTGTTCATAATATCTTCTGGCTTTGCCAGAGTTGCTGGATTCTCACCTGGATAGGCTTTGGATCTCATCGTTGTGGCTACTTTGCCCGGATTGATACAATTAAAACGAATATTGGTATTAGTTTCCATTTCATCGGCCAGGATCTGCATCATATTATTAACAGCCGCTTTACTGATGGCATAAGCACCCCAGTAAGCCTTGCCCTTAATACCCACCTCGTCAGTGGTAAAAACAACCGATGAGGTGGGTGACTTTTCCAGCAGAGGCAGACACATTCGAGTGAGTATATAGGGGGCATTTAGATTAACCTGCATAACCTTTGACCACTGCTCCATATCGTACTGGGCAATAGGCGTTAGGACCCCTAATAATGCCGCGTTATGCAGTATGCCGTCCAGACGACCGAATTCTTTATCCAGAGTCAGTTGCAGGTCCTGAAAATCTTTAGCACTGGCACCTTCAAGGTTCATGGGATAAATAGCCGGTTGCGGATGCCCGGCCTGTTCTATTTGATCGTAGACAAGTTCCAGTTTTTCTATGGTTTTACCCAGTAAAATGACAGTCGCTCCGTATTCTGCATAACGTTTTGCAGCAGCCTTGCCAATTCCGTCACCTGCACCGGTGACTAATAGAACGCGATCTTTTAATAATTGTTCCGGTGCACAGTAGTTGTACATGGATGCTGTCCTTTTGAATATTGTTTATTAGCCTGTGATTGTAGTCATATTTTTTAATCGGGTAAAGTCCTGGCGGCTATTCAGCTATAAGTCAGCTACCATTAGTGTTGGCCAATAATATAATGTGCTGCTTTAATTCCGCTTGTTACAGCCCCTTCAAGAGTAGCAGGGTAGCCAGTACTGGTATAATCACCGGCTAAATATAAATGCCTGCAGCTGGTAATAAAATCTGGGCGTTGTGCATTAATATTAACATGACAGTTAAATGTGGCCTTTTTATCAATCACAACCTGATAGTCCAGATAATGAGGTAAATTATTTATGATCAGTTTTAATTCATTGTGGATGACATCTGCCAGCTGTTGATGTGAGCGTTGCAGATGCTTACCGCTGCTGCTTATTACTACAGCTATCAGACCCGGCTGCTGGTTAACGCTATGATCAATCGCCCACTGACTGACGCTATCAAAAAAACCGCTCATTATCTGTGGCAATAGCACCTTTTCCGGATATTGTAAATAAATGGTGCATATAGGTTCATAAAAAAAATTTAAACTGCTGTCTGCCGGTATTAAGTTAAAATTTTGCTGCTGTAATTGTGCTGTGATATGGGCCGGAGTAGCAAGCACCAGTTGAGATGACTCAAGCTGAGAGTTTTTTGTATGAATAATAAAGCGGCTACCGGAACGGCTGGGGTTGATGGATTCAATCTTCCTGACCCGCCGGGATAATAAAACCTGTCCGCCTTTTTGTTTAATATAGGCTACGGCCGGCTCACAAAATGCTGAAGACAGGTCTGTTTTAAAAAATAATAAATCAGAAGCCTGTGTTCGTTGATTAAAGCTTTTTTCCAGAACATGTAAAAAAACCTGCGCTGAAGCCTGTTTAACCGGAGTATTCATAGTGCCCAGGCATAAGGGTTCCCATAAAGCCTGAATAATGATGTCAGGCTGCAGATGACGATGCAGTAATTCATGCACAGAAATATCAGACTGGAGTCTAAATTTCTGAAACCTGAGCTTAATCAGCATTCTGATCACTTTAAATCGATCCAGCCAGATGATGTTGTTAAAGTTGAGCAATGCATAAATCAGGTGCAGTGGGGCCGGGAGAGCGGGGGTTTTAAGGCTGATTACTGGATGATCAGTGGAATACAGGGTTAAGCCAAGAGTCTGTCTAATTAGAACATCCTGCTCATTAATCCCTAAACGTCTGAAAAGCTGCAGGGTATTATGATAGGCTCCCAGCATAATATGCTGGCCATTATCCAGTGTCAGACTGGATAACGATTTTTTATAACGAACGGTTCTGGCTCGGCCCCCTGCCTGAGGGGCTGATTCAAGAACGACGACCGGGATACCGGCTTCTGCCAGAACGACGGCACAGGCCAGACCGCTCCAGCCGGCACCTATAATATGGACCGTATTATCTGCTGACTTCATTGCTTTCTGATTTGACTCAACTTGTATTCACGACGTGCCGTTGTCCAGGCTATCCAGAGCTTTTTCAATTTGGCGACTGAAAGCCGTTTTTTTAATACCGGATAATGTTGCTGTTGTATTTTTTTTAGCAGTGCAAAATATATTTCTGCCATAATAATGCCCGTGCGCTGGGTATGGCGGTCTTCTGGATCAAGCAGCTTAAAAGCATCCAGATAAATTTGCTCAGCTCTTTGCGCCTGAAATTCAAACAGTTTCAAAATCTGTTCATTTTCATGACTGCCTGTCAACATCTGCTGAGTGACCTGAAAATGCTGCATTTCATTCTGCGGGATATAAAACCTGCCCCGTTCGGTATCCTCTTTAACATCACGCAGGATATTTATAAGCTGCAGCGCAGTGCCCAGTTTTTTGGCGTATTCAATCGTTTGCGGGTTTTTATAGCCCAATATTTCTATGGTCAGTAAACCTACGACACCGGCGGCACGATAACAATAAAGGGAAAGAGCCTCATAATCGGCATATTGAGTGGTATGCAGGTCCATTTCCATACCGCTAATGAGTTCCAGAAAATAGTCTTTTTTAAGCGGAAAATGCTTAATGCTGGATTTTAAGGCAATGGCTGCCGGATGGTTAGGAGTACCATGAAAGGTGGCATTAATTTCATCCCGCCACCAGTTAAGTTTACTGGCCGCTATATCAGCATCAGAACATTCATCAACTACATCATCCACCTCACGACAGAAGGCATAAAGTGCGGTCATGGCCTGATGCTGAGTTGGGTTCAGGAATAAAAAACTATAATAAAAACTGGAACTGCTTTGCTGGGTTTTTTCCTGACAATATTCGTCTGGGGTCATAAATTGAGCTTTTTGGTCTTTAAAGTCGATAAAATCTTTTAATAATCACTATCATCTCACAAAATCTGTACAGATGTTCTATTATTATCTTAAATAACTCAGTTGAATCGTATCTGGACATTCGCAGTAGGTTCAACTGAGTTATTCAGGATTGTATCATCCAGGAAATTTTAATGAATTCAAAGTGAATAGAAGGGTTTATTCTATGTCAGCAAGTGATAAAGAAGTTAATTATTCCGTGGTGTTTATGGGGGAGATTATCACTGGTTTTAAGAAAGAGCAGGTACTGCATAACCTGGCCAGTATAACCCGACTTTCTGAAGCGCAGGTTGAAAAAAAGTTTTTTAATCTGGGTGGGGCACGGATAGTAATCAAAAAAACCGCTGATCTGAGTAAAGCCCGTCGATATCACGGCAAATTTTTAAGAGCGGGAATTGCTGTTGGTATCCAAATGGACTTTGATGAAGCACAATAACTCAGGGCTGTTCCTAATAACGGTTTTGTATATACTTTAGTACCTTACTGATACTCAGTTTAACACTGGCTGGACCACTGCGAATATAAAAGTCTTCTTCATTTTTATGATATAAAAATACCGGTCGGTTGGCTCGCTCACATTCAATAACCAGAATAGTTTTACCCTCAATTTCATGAATAATTAGGTTCATATAATTGGAAAACTCCAGGCCTATATGCTGGCTGAGTAAATTTTTAAAATGTAATAATATCTTATCTTCGTTGCTAAATTCGTCAGCATCAATGCCCAGAATAGAGCCCTCATCATCTACCCCAATCAGTAAGATACCGCCATGGGTATTCATAAATCCAACCAGCCCCTTTAACCAGGCAATTTCAATCTCCTTACCCAATTTACCGCTTTTAAGATTTTTACGCATGGTCGATTTGAATTCCAGAGTTTCCCCCTCACCCTGACGGATTAAAGCATAAATCTCATCTTCAAAATTTTGTTTTGACAGGGCTGTTTTAGGAAGGTCTTTTAACTGGTGAGCGTATTTTTTAACCAGAATTTTGGCCATACTGACAGCCAGCAGTAAAATGATGGAAATACCGCCAAAAATAAAGGGAATATTCTCCCTGATGATTTCGCGCATTTTTTTCTCGGGTACGATGACTCCGGCATAGATAGAATGATATTGCTTATCCAGAGAAAAAATCTGGTACCACCAGCGTTGTCCATTACGTGAAAATACAATGGGTTTATCCATAATCTGCTGTTTGCTTAACCAGTCTGTCACTGAATCAAAAATAATATAACTGCCAGAATCATCTCCGGGAGAAAACAAACTGCCTTTTTCAGGTGTGCCTTTAAGATATTGATTATTGCCCGGTGGTAAAATGACTTCCCCATGCGGACTGAGCAGATAGGCAATATTGCTGCTTTGTTTCCCGCTACTGGATAAAGAATGGGCAATATCAGAAAGAGTCACATCAAAGGCCAGAATGTAGGTGATATTGTTTTCATCTTTCCAGCGGGTTACTCCGGTTACGCCTGGAGTCTGCAGGGTATAGAAATTATAGGGAGTGGTCCATTTGATTGGTATTTTCTGATTAAGCGTTTGTGCCAGCTTAAACCAGGGCCGTTTCTGAGGCTGGTAACTGGTTTTTTTATGCCATTCTTTTATGAGTTTATTATTGCTACTCCATAAACGCATAACTGCAATATTTTCATTTTTTTTCGAATGAATATAGCGGGATAACCAGTTGCCGTCTTTTTTAGAAAAAAAATATTCCCTGCCATCTGAAGTCGCCAGTATGACAGAAGAAATTTGCGGCAGTGTTTCCAGAACAGGGATAAAGCGTTTATTAAATACATCCTGTTTTTCCGGGGTCAGAGATTCCAGTTCAGCCCATTTTTTTGACAGCAGCAGATTATTGCTGATGGGTGAAAAAATCTGCTTCCTTTTGTCAATTACACTTTTTTGTGCATTATCAATCGCTGTCAGGGTTATTTCTTTCTGGATCCGATTGGAATAAAAATAGGATAAGATCAGAAATGATGAAATTAACAGCAGCACCAGAATCAGTAAATCCCGAGTCAGACGTCGCCGGACAGAAAGTGAAGTAGCTGAACAGGTATTATTTAGGGTATCTGGCATGGGTTTATTTTCGTTATTTGTAGTCAGGATAGCAAGTTAAATATAGGGGCATATAATCCCTTTGCTGACAATTTTAAGTTTATCAAATGGCTTTAAACGGGGACGTGAATAAATATTGTGGGTATTTTGCTCCAGTTTATTCAATATCAGCAGGCCGCTGTTGTATATCATAGCTATTTCAAGGGCAAAACGACCGGACAGGTTTTTGCATAAGTACTGGCCTTCGATATAAATGCTGTGTGCCCGTTGTATTTGTAAATTGAGCAGACTCCGGGTATGGGCGTTATTCATTCGTTGACGTAAGTCTTCTACACTCACGCTCATCGCTTTCATTTCATCCACAGGTAAGTAGAGTCGATCGTTTTCATCTATGTCCTGGGCGATATCCTGATAGAAATTAATTAATTGTAAACCGGTACAGATAGCGTCAGAAGCCCGCAGGTTATCTGTTTCGGCGCTGTTATTTAAGTACAGTAAAATTCTGCCCACGGGATTGGCGGAATTCTGACAGTATGCCAGAATTTCCTCAAAGTTTTGGTAACGGGTTTTTACGACATCCTGTTTAAACGCACATAGCAGATTTTGAAAAAGAACCAGCGGTACATCAAAACGACGGATTACATCCATCAGTGCAATAAAAACAGGGTTGTTAGTTTCATACTCATTAAGATTGTTCTGCAGACTGTTTTTGATAGTTATTAATTCGGTATCAAAATCATCCAGCAGTGTCAGCCTTTGTTGGGCGGATAAATCACCTTCGTCAGCAAAATCATCAGCACTGCGGGCGAAAGCATAGACCGCACTGAACGGATAACGAAGCTCTTTTTTCAGGAACCGGGAAGCAACCGGAAAGTTTTCATAATGATTTTGAGCCATAT
>JALVAL010000027.1 GCA_027011205.1 Gammaproteobacteria bacterium | reverse complement strand
GTATTAATTATTGTTATTATAATCTTTTGTAATTTATACCTTCCCTGGCAGACAGTCAACTATTTGAGTTTATTATCATGACAGAGCGTACAGGTAATTACCTCTCCTTTAGATACGCTTATTGTGCCATGTTCTTTTTTCAAAGTTCTGTCAGTAGCAGCACGGGATAAAACCGAACCCTCACCATTAAGACCATGACAGGCTCGACAGGCATCACCGTTTTTCTTAGCCAGTTTTTCATGACCACCGTCTGAAAATTTAGTATCACCTACCGGATGCAGACCATGAGGACCATCCAGTGTAATACCGGGATCACTGCTGTGGCATGAGCTGCATTCAATAACGACACCGTCATGTCCCTGAATATCTTTAGCCGCTTTATTATCATTTGCGAAGGGATTTTTATTAGGCCAGATAGCATGAGTACTGCCATGACAACCTTCACAGCTTAAACCACCGTGACCTTTGCCTGAGCCATTATCCGCACCACTGAGACGATATAAAGCTTCGGTCGTTGCAAAGCGTGAATTAGGGAATTTTAATAATGACAGCTTATCTGGACCGCCATTGGCTTTATGATCCGACAGACGATAGGCTAACAATAATCGTAAACCATCATTATTAGCATGGCTGTCTGTTGCATTAACCACTGTATCATTTAACTGACCTGACTGTTTTAGCTGCTGAATCTGCATTGCATCGCCCACATGACAGCTGTCACAGGCAGGTTCAGATGCCCACGAGACACGTTTGCTTAAATCAGCACCGGCAGGAAATCCAGCAACCGGAAAGCCTTCCGTAAAGTCATCCCCAACCTGAGTCATCTGACCGTGACAATCCTGACAGACAGTACCCGAACCTCCCATGGCACCACGCAGACATTTGGCACTTTTACCTGGATGGCAGTTATAACAGGTTTCCATTAAGGTTTCCTGTGCCAGAACGGGATCACGAGCAGAACCCGGTGGCGGCATAATCGGAAACAGATGCCCGTAATTAGCAGGATCTTTTACTGGCAGGTTACCATGAACCCCATGCATGGCACGAGACATACTAATGTGCTGAGTTTGTTCCTTACCATTATCATCATTAGGCCCAAGATGTGCCAGATCCAGCGCTGGAGAATAGTGACAGCTGGCACAGACTACATTCTGTGAGGTGCCATCGCCATTGGTTCCATCAGCAGCCGTTCCAGCCAGAGCAGTACTATGTTTAAAGTCATGCAGACGAACAATGTTCAGTTTTGCACTATTGATCACTTTTTGCTCAGCAGTTGCACCAATAACATTTTGAGCCTGAGCTGAGGTTTCTATAAAGTTCACATTCGGATACAGGGAATTGGCAATATCATCACAGACCAGTGACTTGGTCGAATCCACATCACACACAGATTGAGTGGTATGACAGATAGCGCAATCCGCCTCAGAGGCAACGGGTACCACCGTATCAACAGAAGCTAATACATTATTGCCGGTATCGCGTGCTTCAATTCTCATTAATGGATAAGGATTATTACGACCCGCATCATCAATTGGAGAGACCGGAACACCTTCAGCCGTAAAACGTTTAAAGTTCTGCACGGTATAACCAAACGGAAAGTTGATAAAAAACGGAAAGTCCCTGATATAACCATGAAAAGTTTGAGGAACATTCGACAGGCCGGGCATAGCAGCCTGTTCTGCGGTTAAATTACCACTGCCCAGGTACAGCTCTTCTACCACAGGAGCAGCCAGACCCAGATCAGGTGTGGATGGAAACAGGGATAAAATAGTGGCCGGATATAAAGGCTCATAGGCAATAAATCCGATTTTATCAATACCGGTACTGGATGACGGATGACTATCCCAGAAATTACTTTTAAACACACCCGGTAAATTCAGGCTGGTACTGGTAAAGGAATTGCTCGCATCAGGTACACGGGCGGGATCATTAAAATTAGCAAAATAGTTGGAATTTATCGCCTTATAAGTAACATGAATGCCATCAGCTGGTGACATAAGTTTGGGTTCCTGACCTTTTTGCAGCACCTGTGAGTTAAGGACATTATAAGGTGGCAGGATACTGAAAATACGATAGTCCTGATCTGCACAATGCATACCTAAATCATTGGCGGCCAGAATGGTAAAGTTTCCGCTGTTACCGGGAGGAGTTCCGCCCCCACCTCCAGGAGGAGTTCCGCCGCCACCTCCGGGAGGAGTTCCACCACCACCGCCCAGATCACAGTCTGACGGTGCATTTCTGACATTCATAATATCGCTTTTACCATCTTCCTGAACGGCTTTGACAGCACAGGGAACAATGGCTAAATCTTTTTCTTTAACCTTCCATTTCTTATTATCCACCTTATCCGTACCAATAAGATCGTTGCTTGCAGCGTTATAAACACTGACTCTTTTTCCATTTTTCCCCTTGCCTTTGATTTTTATTTTAGATTTTTCCGCATCCCATTTAGCTTCTTTTATTGAAAAATTGTGACTGTTACCAGAATTATGGCTGTCACCAGAATTATGATGGCTGTCACCAGAATTATGATGGCTGTCACCAGAAAATACCGACGGCGAGAGACTTAACAGGAATATCGATATAACTCCTGATACAATATAGCTTTGTTTATAATAAGAACACATTTCACTTCCTCCTGAATTATATACAACCTGATGGTTATATTATCTGTTTTTTAACTCTATATAACTCTGTGTCTAAAGGTCCAAAGAGCATTCCCCCCATAAAGTACAGCTAACGTTATCATAGCCATCTTAATTAAACCTTAAGATAATCTTAAGATTTATAATTGATCCTGTCTTTATTTTAAAAACAGCGACTTCATCACAGATTAACATATAGAAATATAGCAATACTCTTATATTCTTGTCTGTTTTCTAAAATGTTCTATAGTTAAGCTTATTATTTATCAGGTTTATTCTTTATGGATTTTGCTTCTCTTATCGGTATATTTTCCGGCCTTGCGCTGATTTTCTCTGCCATATTATCAGGTGGTGATGCCAGAACTTTTGTTAACGTACCCGGTATGATGATTGTATTTGGTGGTACTATTGCTGCTACCTTGCTGACCTTTCCACTTAAGGATGTTCTAACGGCATTTAAAAGTGCCTTTATTGTTTTTGGTACTGACAAACAACGTCCAGAACAACTAATCCAGACTATGCTGCAGCTGACACAATTAAGCCGTAGAAAAGGCCTGCTGGCATTATCCGAAGTTAAAACCAGCTCCCCCTTTCTAAAGCGTGCCTGCAATCTGATAGCCGATGCTTCCGACGAACAGATGATACGACATGTCTTGCGTACTGAAATAAATTCTATGAAAGCTCGACATTTTATTGTCCAGGACGTGTTTAAAAAAATGGCCACATTTGCGCCTGCATTCGGCATGCTGGGGACTCTGATAGGTCTAATCCAGATGCTCAGCACTCTGGATGATCCGACTACTATCGGGCCATCTATGGCGGTAGCATTACTCACTACCTTTTATGGTTCTCTGCTGGCAACAGTTATCTTTCTGCCTGTTGCCGGCAAACTGAAATCCCGCACCATGTTTGAAGTTATTAATCTGGAAATTATGTTTGAAGGAGCCATTAGTATATTAAAAGATAATAACCAGCTTTCAGTATACGAACGTTTATCCTCCTATTTACCACGCAGTCAGCGACCAGGAATGGGTTCTGGTAAAAGTAAGAAAAAGAAGGCTTAAAACAGTGAATAAAATAGTATGAATAAACAGCCTGAACTGGATGAACACACCGAGCCATCTGCAATTGTTGTCAATCATATTGATAATAGTTATGTTGATGAGTCTGAAATAGAAGATTCCGCAATAGATGAGATTAACGATGAAGAAGGCGTGCCATCGTGGATGGTAACCTTTGCCGATCTGGTGACCTTACTGCTGGTGTTTTTTGTGCTGCTGTATTCTATTTCCTCTGTTGAGAAAGAAAAATTCAAATCTGTTCTGTCATCCATACAAATTGCACTGAATCAATCCTCACCCGCAGCCAGTCAGATTATTATTCAACAGGTGGTATCAGATACAGACAATAAAATTGCTCCCATGATTCCTGAACCGGGTATGGAAGAACTTCAGAAAAAACAGACCTCTGATAAGGATGAACTGGTCAACGATATTGAAACCATGATTCAGGAGCAGCGTCTGGGTGAATTTGTATATGTTTATACTGAAGGGGAGCGTATAATTATTCGGATTAAAGGCACTATTTTATTCCCCTCCGGGGATGTTGAGTTGTTTCAGGAAACCATGCCCATTTTCGAAGATATTCGTGCTCTGTTTGAAAAATATTCTGATTATAAAATTGCCATTAAAGGTGAGCCTGAGCTATCTACATGAGGTCAATTTCCGGATTTTTAATCACAATAAATGATGGTACAAAGTAAAAGCCCCCTTAAATAAGTTGACAAACTATCTAAAGGGGCATCTCCTGTTATTCACCAT
>JALVAL010000026.1 GCA_027011205.1 Gammaproteobacteria bacterium | reverse complement strand
TATCCCTACTGCCTGAGCTATCCATTTTCTGTAGAATTTGAAAATACAAAGATTGGACAACATCATAATAGCCAACCCACATTCCTTGCGAGATATCAAAATGCAAGATTCTCAGAAGAATAACTTTCTCTGATAAGTCGAAATCACTTTGCTTTAGTGTGTGATAATTGTAGATAATGTCAAACTTAGACCTGAGAATATAGCTAAAATCGATGCTCTGCTTAATGTCAAAAATGTCTTTTTGATTGTCTTGAATTGTAAAGACTATTTCAAAGATTTCTGCATTAAGCGGCTTGATGCTGCTTACGATTTCAAAAGAATCAGTACTGTAATGCTCTACAGTGTGAGTGATGGAAAGATGTTCACCAAAAACGACACTCGCACCATCTTTTATGCGAATCTCAGCAGAAACACTTGACACCAAAAAAGATGCCTTGTGACCAGTTTTGATTGTCGGAGCTATAACATCTATCAAAAATTGAATCGTGCTTGCGGACGTAGAGACAGGCTTTGGTAAGCTAGCTTTATGTGTCCGTATCTTCGTATATCCACTGCCGACAAAGACTGGGTTATTAAGCCTTTTTAAATTAAGGATTTTCCTGATGTCAGTTGGACTAAGTGGTTTATCAAAAATCCGTATTTGATCGACGATTACCTGATCTGGATCGCCGTTCATTGGCTTTAGACGTATAGATGATGGAGGGGATACTGTCTTGTCTTGAGTATTGTAATATAATGATTCAACGTCATCGAAGCCTACCCAAAGACGTTCGTTTGCCTTATCGCGCGCAAAATAGAATAGAACCCAGCCGCCATAATCAGCCTTTTTTGGCCCTCCAAGTGTACCGCCGTTATACCCGTACACATGAACATTAAAATCACCGCCTGCTGGGTCTACGCCATATGACCCACTTCCAGAATCATCACCAAGCCATACAACCCAGCCGGATTCGCTGCCAGACCTTACAAAATCTTCACGCTGTCTTACGAAAAAACAAAGCGACCAGTCTACATCATCGCTGAAATCAGAGATATCGAACTTCCATTCACTATCAGTATGATATCCGTACCCGTATTTACCAGCTACAAACGATCCACTTCCGTTTGTTGATGCACTTGCGCCACCAAGGTCTTTGACTTCTTGAGAATTGAAGCTGATGAGGTGCTTACAGCTTCCGTCGCCAAGTATGTCGAGTGTGTCACTTCCGTTGTATGCATAGGGGACACCGAACGACAAATAGTCATGGCCGTTCGGGGAAATATCAATCTGTGCCGCAGACGGGTGCACTGTCGCACTTGCAGTTTTTGATTTTCCTAGTACTAGATTGATATTGAATTTACCTACATCTACACAAGCCTTGATGCTACTGTATTTTTCAGTGTAGATGTTGACATACCTACAAACTGCAACATTGGTAAAGTACCTGACCTGATCGATCTTTACACCATCAACTACATAAATGTAGATTGTGTTATTGGGTATATCTACACCAGACTGAGACGTGACGTAAGAGTTATTGAGGTAGTACTTGATACTATCTCCACTTCTTACTAAAATTAAGTTGTTCCACTCTCCTTTTTGCCATCCAATCTGGAAGTAGTGTGTAACGTCGCTTGTTTCTTGCGTGAAATCGTGGTCACCAGATGGATCGTTCAACTTCAGTGCAGTCTCACCATAATCACCGAAATAGATAAAATCACTGTCACTTAAATTTGATGATGAATCTACATAAAACCATATTGAAAAAAGCCAATCATTACCAGTAACTGGAACACCAGTGTATTTAAGCGATGCCCCACCGTCGCTTGTTTTGGATGCGCACTTGCCAAATTTGCCACCATCTACAAGTGATATTCCATCACCTTGACTTTCAAGAGTTGCATTCCCGGTTTTATCGTCAAAATCACTTTCAAAAGTAAGTAGCAGCTTATTGCTACCGTCACCAAATGGATCAACGGTATTGGGCCTAGGCTTTTCGTTTCCTATAGCTACAATCTCGAAAGAGAATTTCTCGGCATTGATTACAGCAGACGGGGAATATACCTCAACTCCGTGCAAACTTACCGAGATATCAACCTTGGTAACATCAACTATTTTGTCCGGCGGCTGGTCTTGATAACATACGGCCACATCACGGATATTTATGGTTTGTTCGGTTGAGCATGAATCACATGAAAGCCTTAGCTCAATATTTGCATCGGCCAGATCATGGACCGTAAGTGGGGATATATCAGCACTTATGATTTCTAGATCGGTGCCTGAGCTATTTCCAAGTGTTCCTAGAACCTTTTCATCGCCATTGTATGTAAGAACGAATGAAGCGTGCTGATTGCTAGATGTTTGAGAACATTCAGCGTAAATGTAGATTTTAGAATAGCGGTAGTCAATCTTTCTGGAAGCAAACGACCATGTAGTTACGCCATTATCATCGGTGATGGTTCCATATGTCTTCAGGTCACCATCAAAACTATTTCCAATATTGGTCTGAGTGCCATCAACATACTGTACGGAGCTTGGTCTAACTGTTTTTTTATCACAAAATTCAAGCCATGCTTCAAATATACGTATGGTGTACTTATCTCCGCTTTTGCCCTGCTGATCATATATATGGAACTCTAGATCACTTGCGGAGCCATTCGGGAAATTTGATGCGTCAATATCGATTGAATAGATATCATGTACGCCGTTTGTATCAGACGGCGTATCGTTGAAGAGGTCGTAGTTATTGTCGCCGATTTTTGCATAAATGTGGAGGGTATCGTTGCTGAAATCTTTGGTATAGATAGAGACAGATACCCTAATGCTGCCAGCAGACGACAAAGAGACATCAGGATAGTTATACTTGATGTCAATATCGCCTGCATCTGATGCCTCGGTGTAGCTATTCTGGTCGCCATCGATAGCATTACCGGGATTGTTGGTGACGCTATCTGAGTAAGACGATGCATATACAAGCGTCATCTATGGTCCAGTTTAGTTGATTGAGAAAATTCCGTTAGGGTCCCATTTGATAGTGAAGCTTGCGTTGTCGGACGATTGGTCTGCTCCAAAATCTATATAGGCGATAAGCGGAGATGTGGAAGCGTCACCAGTATCTTTGTATATTACTGCACCTCGCGCAGTAATTGTGGAGTTCTCCCATGTAGTGTCATCTGCATCATATTTTGCGAGATCATTTGCATCGTCCTCAGTTACAGTACGACCTGTAATCTCTGCTCCGCCAGCAGTATACCCCTGACCAGATACTTCGTTAGTTACATCTGAAAAGTGTTTATGGTTATCGACATCCGGCGTGTAATCTGATGTTACAAGAGCACACTTGAAAACAGAATTTGAATCTGCCCAATTTATAGTACCTTTGCCAAATTCGACCTTGATGACGTTGTATACAGCATTAGCCATTTTTAATCCTTAGCTTACTACGATGAGAGGTATGGTGTTGGATGTCGATGTTGCCGGAGCACCTGCTGGAACAACGTTTTCGATCCAGTACGGTTTTGCATTACCGCCAGTCAAATCTGTCTTCAGCATACTAGCACAGTTAGTACCTACCTGATCAGAATACGGGATGTCATACTTGTACGCAATCGTCGTAGTACCGTCACCATTGTCGGTAACACTATCTGCCTGCACAACGATATCTCCAACCAACACATAATCGTTAGCCCTGAAAATCGTGTCGGGTGGAGTTTTGACGGTGACATTACTTGCAGAGTTGGCAGTAATTTCTGCGGCACCGTATCTTGGTCTATCACTTGGCACATCAGATCTTACCTCATCAGAACCAGTAGAATCTAGAATCGAGCCTCTAAACAAACCCCTGCTTGTAATACCAATGAAAATACTCAAATCGACATCACTCTGCACGTACAGCTTTTCAAGCTGCGTTACACCGTTGATCCTGTCTTGAGAAGACAGATAAGGCAGGAGTGCATCAACCTGACCACTTGTAATTTGCGACCCTTTTGATCCGTCACTTCCAGAATCGACTGCCTTGTAGTAAGTAATAGTAGCCATTTATCCTCCTTTTTTAAAATGAGTATATCATACCTTCAAACACACTGCTGAGCCTCTGAATATATTCGCACCATCATATACTGGCATAAAGTTGAAAGTCCCATTTACAAATTTCAATTTTACAAAGTCATTGCTTTTGTAGACCGCCACAAATGTATCGTTGCCTAGATATTTCTGCAAAAGATATTCATACTCTTCCGCAGTAATGTAGCTTATTCCTGTGACATCGAGCGTACACTGATAAGAATCAAGCATATTGATGAATACAACGCTTGAAGAGTTAGCAGTATTTACAGATCGGCCAACTATGTTCTTTGGAATATTTTTTTCTGAAAGATACAACTGGCATTCAAGCTTCATATCGTCTATTCTTACAACCAAATCATCACTACTTATGATGAAAACACACTTTGCAAACGTATCTACTTCCCCTATTATCTTCGCACTTGAATAT
>JALVAL010000025.1 GCA_027011205.1 Gammaproteobacteria bacterium | reverse complement strand
CAATAATTGCTTAAGACTTAATGTCCGCTATAATTTCAGGCTGATTGTGCAGCATTGTATTGCTGTAATGCAATCAGCTTTAATTGTTCTGTCGGCATCGGGTGAGCATACCAGAAACCCTGTACAGTAGGGCAGCCAATATCTCTTACGTAGTCCATCTGTACCTGATTTTCCACCCCTTCGGCAACGATATGCATATCCAGTTCTTTGGCCATGGCAACAATGGCTGAAATAATAGAATTTTTATCACCACTTGATTGTATGGTTGAGATAAAAGAGCGATCAATTTTTAGATTGGTTAATGGCAGTGTTTGTAAATAGCTTAACGATGAATAGCCCATACCAAAATCATCAACAGCGATGTTTATACCATGCCTGGTTAATCTGTTTAATTTGCTGACAACCAGTTCCATATCCTGCATTAATACGTTTTCAGTGATTTCAAGTTCCAGTTGTTCCGGACGGAGTTTATATTTTTCCAGGGTTTCTAAAATAAAAGCACAAAAATTGTCGGTTTCTATTTGAGATGCAGATATATTGACGGCTAATTTTAAATCCAGAAAAGCGGGATGAGTGCGTATCCAGTCTCGTAAAATTTGACAGGAGGTATCCAGCATCCATTCACCAATGGTATTAATTAATCCGGTTTCTTCAGCCAGTGGAATAAAATCATTAGGAGAAACAAGTCCTTTTTCAGGATGATTCCAGCGGATTAATGCCTCTACACCAGATATCTTTTCTGATGCAACATTATATTGCGGCTGGAAATAGACTTCGAACTGGTTGTCCTGCAATGCTTTTCTAATACCGTTTTCTATTGATAAATGCTGCTGAAATAAGTCATTAAGATTATCAGAAAAAAATTCATGACCATTTTTGCCCTTACCTTTAATATTATACATGGCCATATCAGCATGTTTAATTAAGGTTTCACTATTTTTACCGTCTTCCGGATAGATGGCGGTACCAATACTGAAGGTGACATAAACTTCATTACCTTCAATAATAAAAGGCTCTTCAAGAACCAGGGTCATTTTGTTGACCAGATTAAGCACATCGTTTTTAGATTTGATGTCTGCGAGCATAAGGTTGAATTCATCACCGCCTACGCGAGCCAGGGTGTCACTGTCTCGAATACATTGTTTAAGACGCCTGGCGATTTCCTGTAATAATTTATCCCCTGCCAGATGCCCCAGGGAATCATTAACTATTTTAAAACGGTCCATATCAAGGAACATAACCGCCAGTTTTTGCTGGTTTCGATTTGCCTGAGATATGGCAAAGTTGATTCGGTCTTTAAATAAAATTCGATTGGGCAGTTCAGTGAGAGCATCATGATATAGTTGAAAATAAATCATCTCTTCTGAGCGTTTTTGTTCTGTTACATCTCTGGCTACACCATAAATCCCAAATATATTATTAATGATGCTCTTTTCAGGAATATCAGAAGAATTTAGAGGGACAAGAATAGAACGTGACTCAAAACACAAGGTATCAGAACCCGGATATTTGGGTAGCATTCTGAATTCAACTTTTTGGGTAACATCCAGATTGCCTGAAAGTGTACTAAATGCAAAATTTGCTTTTTCAAGATCTTCTTTATGAATAAAATTTGCATAATGATGACCAATAAATTCTTCCTGGCTATAACCCAGTAGTTCGGTGATACGCTCGTTCACAAAACTAAAATACCCCTTCTGATCAAGCATATAAATAATATCTGGAGAATTGTTTACAAAAAAACGATAATGCTGTTCTGATGTTTTTATATAGCTGTACATTTCCTCCAGTTTGCATTTTAATTCACGCTTTTCTATCAGGTTATTAATAACTTTTATTAATTCACTGGGGATGTAAGGTTTATGTAAAAAGTCTTTAACACCATGGCGCATGGCCAGAGTGGCATTTTTAAAGGTAGCTTCACCACTGGTGACGATAATATCGATATCCGGATAATTTTTATTAACTTCCTTCATCACCTGAAATCCATCCACTTCAGGCATTAATAGATCCAGTAATAAAATATCAACAGGCTGTTCAGCAATAATATCCAGAGCTTCACGTCCGTTACAGGCTAAAATGCATTTTAATTCATATAATGACAGTAATTCCTTAACGCTATCACGCATTAATTCCTCATCATCAGCCACCAGGATTTTGACCGATTTAACTTCTGGTTTTGAATTTAAGTTCATCTTTTTATAAAGGCTGGAACTGTAAAATTTTTCTATATCGATATTTTTTTCGTTCATATCATACAACCTTTGTACCCGCACATTGGAATTATTCAGATGGCTGGCTTAGTTTTCTGGGGAGTAGAATAATAAATTCTGCGCCGGTTTTTTTCTGTAGCTTCACTTCGGATAATGTATTTACCGTAAAGTGATTACTTGCCTGAATGGTTCCCCCCAAATCATTAACAAGATTTTTAATAATGCTTAAACCGAGTCCGGAATGTTCTCTGGACTTGGTACTCTGAACGGGTTTAAAAAGATTATTCATAATAGCATCGGGAATACCCGGGCCATTGTCAATAATGCTTAATTCAATAAACTGATTGCCATTGTAATTAACCTGATCACGGGTGGTAATTTGAATTTCTCCACCATCAGGCATGGCCTCAACGGCATTTTTTAGTAAATTGGTTAAAATCTGTTTTATACTATTGGCATTACTGGTAATTAATGGAATAGAATCATCCAGATTTAACTGGGCATGAATAGCTGTTTTAAGGAATAATGAGCTTTGAAAAATAGAAATAATGTTATTGATTAAGTCATTAATATTAACCTGATTACTCTGGCTGGGTGATTGTTCTGGCAGCTGTTTTATTTTCAACATGATATTGCCGACTCGTTCAACTTCTGCCATTAAAATTTCCAGCTGTCCCTGTAATTTTTCGTCCCTGGAATCTTCCAGCTTATGAGATAGTATCTGCAGATAATTGCAAATCACCCCCAGAGGATTATTGGCTTCATGTACCAGTTTACGGAGCGTCAGGGATTGCTGTGACTGTTCATCTTCAAGTGCAGATTCTATATCGCGGGCGATTTTTTTATCGTGCGAAATGACTTCTGAGGTAGAACGGGAAAACTCATACAATAGAGCTTTTTCACGTTTTACTGCCGTCAGACCCTTATCAGAGATCCCGGCAACTACTACACCATATTTTTCCTGGCTAAGAGATGTTTTGTCAAATAAGGCTTCCAGAAGCGGAATACATAAAATTTCCTGGCTATTGAGCAGCTGTTTCAGTTGTCTGTCCAGGACGGTTTTTTGATCATTATCTTCTTCATGAGAAAACAGAGGTATGCCTTTGAGTAGCGATTGTACTGGCAGGGTAAGGTCGGCGCTAAGAGGAATGCTGAACTGGGTTAATAGTTCATCCTCAATATTTTTACCATATTGTCCTGTCAGAGTCTGTGATTGTTCATCATAAGTCAGAAACAGACAACTGGACAGGCCAAATAATATTTTAAGATTTTGAAAAATCCGTTCAATCAGTTCTTTCTCTGAATGATAATCGCTCATATCCTGTAACGAACTGGACAGAGCAATAGTGCGGACATTTTCAGCCAGCTTAATCTGTACAGCGTCATTATCCACTGAGATACGATTGTCTGTATTGATATCAATACCCATAGCTTTGGCTGCGGTATTAACTTCAGCCTGGCTTTTTGTTATCAGCTCTTCTATGACGGCATGATTTAAATCAAATAATTCAGTGACCTCATCAAAAACACAGTCTTTATCCTCAAAGGGTTCTGCCAGTTTATGGCTTACATTTATAATTTGTACCAGATACGGTGAACCTGCAAGTTGATCTGCTGGTTCACGCTGATACATGATTGCATCACTGAGAAAGGTTTTACTGTCATATTGCTGGACAATCCAGGCACCAATTTCAGGAATGTTTGAACCAATAAATTCCTGTTCCATGGTAGTGCGTCGGGTTTCAAGTTCAAGCAATGATTTGTTTTGAAGGTTGTTTTGCAGTTCCTCGTTACGTTCAATATAGCCTTTGAGATTATGGGTTAAACAGACCAGTTCACCCATTTTATGTAATAAGCCAGCAATATAGGCTTCATCTGCACTGGGGTATCCACTCAGATGAGCAAGGTTTCTGGCGATACAGGCTGCAGTGAGAGACGTTTTCCAGAAATTGGCTAACAGGCCGTTATTATCAATATTAAACTGGGAGAAAAATTGTTGTACTGCGGAGTTAATGGTAATGGTTTTTACCATTTTCAAACCCAGAGCAACTACCAGGCGATGAAAGTCTTTGTTTTCATTCCATTGATAATAAGCCCCGGATTTTGCAACAGACATAACCCGTGTTGTTAAAGCCGGATCACTCTGGATAATCTGAGTAATCCGGTTAAAGTTTACGTCGGGATCAGACATGCTTTCCAGTAATTTCAACAGAGCATGGGGCAAAGACGGCATCTTACCAAGCTCTGCCTGTAATGTCTGATTAATAGAAAAC
>JALVAL010000024.1 GCA_027011205.1 Gammaproteobacteria bacterium | reverse complement strand
TAATTATTAAGATAATTATCCGGCACATATCGAACCTTATATTTGTTGTATACTGCTTTTCGGGCACTGACCAGTGCCGGGACACTGATGTCCATTCCAATAACGGCTGTATAACAGTTTTGCCGGTTATTTCGTTGTTGTAGAAACTGATCTGCTACCATTCCAAGCGTATACGCTTCTTCCCCGGTAGAACATCCTGCACTCCACATCTGTAAATTCTTACGTTCTGGTCCTGAATCAAATAATTCAGGTAAAATAACCTGTTCCAGCACATCGATAGATGGTTGATGACGAAAAAAACGAGTCTCATGAACGGTTAAGCGATCCACCAGTGTCAGCCACTCTCTTTGTCCATAATGATCTGACTGCAGATGCTCATAATAGGCGGTATAATTGTGCACACCGATTTCTTTCATTCTTAAACCCAGACTGGTTTCAAGAAATGAGCGCCGTTCTTTGGGGAGCTGCATACCGGTTCGCTGTTCAAGCAAATCCGTCCATCGTTCAAACTGGAGATCATCCATTTGCTCGAAGCGTGATACGGTACTATTCAATGCCACCATAAATCCATGAGTTCCCTGATTTTATCCAGTTTACTTTTGTTACCTTGAATACGCCGATGAACACCAGAAAACTTAACCACCACAATTTGAAAAGTACCGTGTAACTAAAATAACCGTACCAGATTTGTTGTTGTCTCAAGGTTGAATAAATATTAGTCTTCATCATTGCTGGGTAAGGTAAAGCCTGCAACTGACTGTCTCAGATCATTTGCCAGTTCTGCCAGATTACCAATAGATGCCGCAGTTTCGTTGGTACCCGCTGATGTTTGAGTAGTAATTTCCTGTACCACATTCATGGAATCAGAAATACTAACCGCAGCAATAGACTGTTGTCTGGTGGTGTCTGAAATAGCCTGAATCAGTTTTGCCAGAGAGGATGATACATGTTCAATCTCTTCCAGTGCTGCTCCTGCATTCTGTGCCAGTCTCGCACCCTGTACTACCTCTGAAGTACTGCGTTCCATAGAGATAACCGCTTCATTGGTATCCGCCTGAATGGTTTTAACCAGTGCTTCAATCTGCTTGGTAGCATTACCCGAACGTTCTGCCAGTCGTTGTACTTCATCCGCAACCACTGCAAAACCACGTCCGGCATCACCAGCCATAGCCGCCTGAATGGCTGCGTTTAAGGCCAGAATATTTGTCTGTTCGGAAATATCATTAATAATTTCAACAATATCACCAATTTCCTGAGAGGATTCACCCAGACGTTTAATCCGTTTGGATGTTTCCTGAATCTGCTCACGAATAGTATCCATACCGCTGATGGTATCCTGTACCACCATGGAACCTTTATTCGCAATTTCAACCGATTTACTGGCTTCATTAGCCAGGTCATTAGCGTTAGATGATACTTCTTCAATGGATGCAGCCATCTGGTTAACCGCCGAACTGGCAGTAGTAATCTGGGCTGCCTGCTGGTCACTGGCTTCGGCCAGATGCATGGCAGTTGCCTGTGTTTCATGTGCCGCTGAAGATACCTGTACAGTAGTATCATTAATTTGAGTAACCAGATTACGTAATGCATCAATTGTATAGTTAATAGAGTCAGCAATGGCCCCGGTAATATCTTCAGTTACCGTTGCATGAGCCGTTAAATCACCATCTGCCAGTGCTCCCATTTCATCCAGCAGCCGCATAATAGCTGCCTCATTTTTATTATTCTGTGCTTCAATTTCATTACGCTGTTCTTCAGTTTCTCTGGCATTACGTTTTTCCTGAGAAATTAATAAGGCGCCAATCATAAAGAACATAAATACCGTTAAACCGGCCAGAATATTACCAATTACAGATAAGGTCGTATCATTTGCTACCGCTTCCTGATAGGTTTCGCCCAGAGCACTGATTTGCTGCAGCAGTACTTCTGAATTGTTATAGATGGCCATTGCACTATTAGTAATTTCAAATGTTTCTGGAGAACGTTCCAGAATATCAGCAACCCTGGTTTTAATACTGTCATAGATACCGGCAATTTCATCCAGCAGCTCAATAGCTTCGGGGTTTTCAACTTTATCAACGCCCAGTATTTTACTGCCGTTTATCAGTGCATCCAGAATCCGCTTAAAGGTTGCTGTATCCAGTCCAAAACGCTGAGCACTTTGTGCCGCCTCATTACTGCCTGACATCATGACTGAAATATTGCCGGAAATACGTTCGATAAACATTAACTGCTGTGTTGCCAGATAAACCTGACGGTTAGGCGCATTACTTTCTACCAGAATTTCTGCCACTTCATTGCTGGCGTCCAGCATATCCGGCATCTGTTCATTAATGACTTTAATATCTTCAGAAAGAATAAGAATGGTTTCCCGGCTGTTCAAAACCGTATTAATATGTTTATTATATTCCAGCCAGGTGTTATTAAGGCGATTATAGGCTTCCTGTGCAGCTGGGGGTAATTTACTCTTGCCGGTTGCAGGGTCAAGGCCTGAAAGTGGCCTCATATTATTACTGAATTCTTTCCGATACTGACGCAATTTTGCAAAGGCATCTTCATTACCTTCCGCTGCCAGAGTTGCCGCTTTCGCCAGCCCCTGAGATAAAACCCGCTGCTCTGTCACAAGGGAGAGGTATTGAGTGTCCTGGTTTTCTTTGGTAAATGCCATCCAGTAGACAACTACCATGGCAACCACGAAGACTACCAGGAGTGTAAAGGGCACATAGACGCTCTTTCTGTTTGTAGTTTCACCTTGCATTTTAAATCGGCTCCTAAATCATCACTATGAGTTTTTGTAGTATTTATTATTTATCATTCAAATGTTTTGTTTAATTCACTATTTCAGGGCAACATTGAGGAAATCACTATTCTCAATTAATCGATTCAAATTAAAGACAACCCAGCTCCCTTCATTGACGTCATAACCACCCTGCATATATTTATGCCATTGCACATCGTACTGCATACGCGGATCAAAACGCTGCTGATCGAAATATTTCATACCGTAAATTTCATCCACAATAAGACCGGCATTTAATTTGTCCCTGGCAATGGCCAGAATACGAGTTTCCCGACGAACCGGTGTGATAACACTGGATAAAAACCCCTGCAAATCAAATATCGGTAACAGATTTCCCCGAATATTAGCAATGCCCCGTACCCATTCCTTACTGCCCGGCACCTGGGATACGGGTGGATATTTCATTATCTCCCGAACATGTTCCATCGGTGCCACAAATCGATGCTTACCTATTCGAAAACCAATACCCGACCATACGGACTCGATTTCCTCTTCCAGTGGTAATGGCGCTGCATGTTCCCGGCTATAAGCTTCCATCTGTTGCAGCAACTGGATAATTTCAGCCTGATTTTGTGGTTCAAAATTCATGTATATTCCTGTTTGAACAGCCGGTATTTAAAATAACCGGCATAACGGCTCACATTCCTCAGCTGAGCAATAAGCGATTCACTTCATCAATTAACTCTGCTTCCACAAATGGTTTGGTTATATAACCTTTGGCACCCTGGCGTTCCGCCCACATTTTATCGGTTTTTTGATCCTTGGTGGTGACCATAATAACGGGAATATCAGCTGTTTGGGGTTGATTACTTAACTGACGGGTAGCCTGAAAACCATTCAGCTCAGGCATCACGACATCCATCAATATTAGATCCGGTATTAATTGAGTCGCTTTTTCAACGCCGTCCCTGCCATCCACTGCGACTGAAATTCGATGCCCCTGCTTTTCCAGGGAAGAAGAAATGATGTGAGTTTCTGTCGGTGAATCATCCACAACGAGAATATGTGCCATAATTTTATCTCTCTATTTGGTTTTAGTTTTTATTATGATGTTTCTTTATGAACATAGCGGGTAATTGCACCCAGTAGTTCATCTTTGGTAAACGGCTTGGTCAGGTATTGTTCCGAGCCGACAATACGCCCTCTAGCGCGGTCAAAAAGACCATCCTTACTGGACAGCATGATCACGGGGGTTTCCTTAAACATTTTATTATTTTTTATCAAAGCACAGGTTTGATACCCATCGAGCCGTGGCATCATAATATCGACAAAGATAATATCAGGACGATGTTCAAGAATTTTGGACAGTGCCTCAAAGCCGTCAACAGCTGTTACAACTTCACAGCCTGATTTTTTTAACAGTGTTTCAGCAGTACGACGAATAGTTTTACTATCATCAATGACCATGACTTTCAAGCCATCAAGATGGTTTGTATCAGATGTTCCCACTTATCCCCCAGCAATCTTCAGCAAAAATAAATTTAAACGCATAGAATAGTTACCAACTTTTTTAAGTATATAGCGACATCCAGAACGGCTAGCCTGCTTAGGATAGCTGCTTAAAGTTTCATTCAACCTAGAGCTCACCGGACAGAGTTTATATGTTACTATAGAGCCGCAAAAAGAGTATTTTTAGCACAACTTTAACCTCCCTGCCACATGGATTAATAACTTTTATATTAAAAGTGTGTAAC
>JALVAL010000023.1 GCA_027011205.1 Gammaproteobacteria bacterium | reverse complement strand
GATGGACACGGTTCAGGGCTTCTCCAAAGGCTTTCATTCCTTTGTCGGTCCGGAACAGCTATTAAAATCACTCTGCCAGAACCAAAACAGATGTTGGGTTAAAGGCATTAATGTCTGTAGGAAATTGTTTAAGCTAAAACAGCCCTGTCCTGTCCCGCTTTAAAACGAACCAATATGACCTGACTTCCTGCTCAGCATAACCATGCAGGCTATCGCTTGCCTGACTTTCAGGTTATTACCCATCATTTACAGATAGTTATCATCTTTTTGTAAACATAACTTCAATACGAAAATAATCACACGATTTTAAGATGTTTTTTTTCAATGCTATTTTATTTTCGGGGTCTTATTTAGAGTAATTTAGTGGGTGGCTTATAAAAAATTGTGGGTGGCCTATAAATTTTAGCCTATAAATTTTATTCGGGGGGCGTCCATATATGGCCTATAAATTGCTCCCTCTGCCAGAAACAAAACAGACATTGGGTTCGCGGTATTAATGTCTGCAGGAAGTTGTTTAAGCTAAAAAAGCCCTGTCCTGTTCCGCTTTAAACTCAACCAAAATTACCTTACTTCCTGCCCGGTATAACCATGCAGGCTGTTACCTGCCTGATATCCAGAGTATTGCCTCTCAGTTACTGAAATTTATCGTCTTTTTGTAAACATAACTTCAATACGAAAATAATTACACGATTTTAAGGTTATTTTTTTAATGCTATTTTATTTTCGGGGGTCTTATTTAGATCGCCGTAAAGCACTGTTTTACAAGGTTCTTACCATCCTATACAGCCCTCCGGCACAGATCCGGACTTGCACTACTAATGCATCCGGCTCCTACATCGAGTCAAACGTAAAAACGTTGATTGGGATAAGGGTGTGTTAATCTGGCCGTTGGAAGAAAGAAACCAGTGATCCGTTTCATTTTCAACCACGTCAGTTTCTGCGCTTTGCCATTTCTTCTGCGAAGCGCTTTCATCCAGAGCTTACAAATTTGTCCCCTAAAATTTGAGAGTGATTTTGTATTCCCTGGCACACCATAATAATTAGCATATCCTGACACATGGGCAAACACTGTTATTTAAAGATGATTATTACCGAACAAAATACAACTTATAAACCTCTCGGTATTTTTTTTCGGTTCTAAATATGCTAGTTTCATATCTGAATACTCCAAAAGTCTCTGTCCTGAAGGAAATCCAGTGAGTGAAATGGAACTAACTGATAATAATACAGCCCCTATATTTAAAACTATTGGTCTAATTGGTAAATATGCCGATCCCAGCGTTGAAGATGCGCTGGTCAGTTTACATGAATATTTTGAAAATATTGGCAGTAAAGTGTTGCTGGATGAAAGTACGGCTGCGGTGTTTTCCAATCATCAGATGCAATCGGTATCCAGAACTCAGCTGGGTGAATGCTGTGATTTAATTATTATTGTCGGTGGAGACGGTACTCTGCTCAGTGCGGCCCGCAGCCTGGTTGGCTTTGGTGTGCCGCTGCTGGGAATCAATCTCGGACATCTGGGATTTCTGGTGGATTTGTGTGCCATTGATGTGCATAAAGCACTGGATGAAATTATGGCCGGTGAATTTACCGAAGAAAACCGGTTTTTAATTATCAGTGAAATTGAGCGTGATGGTGATTATTTCGGCGGTGGCAATGCCTTTAATGATGTGGTGATTCACAAATCTGATGTAGCCCGCATGATTGAGATTGAAACCTATATTGATGACCGTTTTATGCATTCCATGCATGCTGACGGACTGATTATTTCAACACCAACCGGTTCCACCGCCTATTCCCTGTCCGGCGGCGGCCCGATTTTATACCCGTCTCTTAATGTGATGGAACTGGTCCCTATCTGCCCGCATACCATGAGTAACCGGCCGGTGGTGGTTTCCGGCGAAAGTGAAATTGATATTGTGGTCAGTGACCGTTTTTCAACTCAGGCGCAGGTGACCTATGATGGCCAGATTAATTTTAATTTATTGCCCGGTGATCATGTTAAAATTATGCGTCATCCCAAACACATTACGATTTTACACCCTAAATCCTATGATTATTTTAAAATTCTGCGTACCAAATTGCGCTGGGGTGAAAAACTCAGAAACTAATCTTTTGTTAAAGATAATTCCCCAAAGCGGGACGCTAACATGCTGAATCACATTACCATTAAAAATCTGGCTGTTGTCGATTTTCTGGAACTTGAGCTGAATACCGGATTCAGTGTTCTCACCGGTGAAACCGGTGCTGGAAAATCTATTTTAATTGATGCACTGGGCCTGGTGCTGGGTGATCGAGCAGAAGCAGCTGCCGTGCGCTATGGTGCTGACCGAGCTGATATTACAGCAGAGTTTGAATTACAGAATCCGCAAATTAGCCTCTGGCTTGAAGACAATGAACTGGATGATGCGGATAATCCCCTGACTTGCCTGATCCGCCGAACCATTAATGCCAAAGGACGTTCCCGCGGCTTTGTTAATGGTCAGCCGGTACCTTTGCAGGTGCTCAGGGAGCTGGGTGAAAAGCTGGTTAATATTCATGGTCAGAACACTCATCAGGCCCTGCTTAAAACTGATGAACAACGCCTGTTACTGGATAATTTTGCCGGCAGCAGCAGCCTGCGAAAAGAATTAAATAAGTATTATCAGCAATGGAAGAAAAAATCCTCTGAATACCAGAAACTGCAGCAGGATACTTCTGAACGGGATGCCCGACTGGAACTATTACGCTTTCAGGTGCAGGAACTGACTGATTTTGAACTGCAGGAAAACGAATTACCACAGCTGGAAGATGAGCACAAACGACTGAGCAATGCCAGTCGTCTGATTGAAACCTCCCGGACTGTTCATTATCAACTAAGTGAAGAAGAAAACAGCATCACCAGCCGGATCAGTGCCAGTTTAAGTGATTTAACAGCTCTGAGAGAACTGGATGAGAGTCTTCGTCCCATTGTAGAGTTGTTTAATAGTGCTCTGATCCAGATTGATGAGGCAGGTTCTGAACTGCGTCATTATATTGATGCACTGGAGCTGGATCCTGAACGTCTGCGCTGGCTGGATGAACGTATTGCCGGGATTTATGATCTGGCCAGGAAACACCATATTGAAGCTGATGAACTCTATGCTCATATAGAAACTCTAAATACTGAACTTCAGCAACTGGAAAATGCTGACAGTCATCTGGAAACACTGGCTGAGGAGGTTAAAACCAGTCAGACAGAATATTTTAAGCTGGCTAAAAAACTCACTAAAGAGCGAAATAAAGCCAGCAGCTTACTGGCAGTGCAGGTAATGTCCCATATTCATGAACTGGGCATGGAACATTGTGTGTTTGAAATACGCCTGCAGAGCCTGGACTCCGATAAACCGCAACAGTATGGTATGGAACTGATTGAGTTTTATGTCACAACCAATCCCGGTCAACCATTGCGGCTCTTATCAAAAGTCGTTTCCGGCGGTGAACTGTCCCGTATCAGTCTGGCCATACAGGTAGTGACGGCCCAGTTCAGCGAAGTACCCACTTTAATCTTTGATGAAGTGGATGTCGGTATTGGCGGGGGCATTGCAGAAATGGTGGGCGGCAAACTGCGCTTACTGGGCAGTAATTCCCAGGTACTATGTGTCACCCATCAGGCCCAGGTCGCCTCTCAGGCACATACTCATTATCATGTTAAAAAACAAACTGATACAGAAACCACAACCACTCAAATTCAACGGCTCGAAAACAATCAGAGAATAGAAGAAATTTCACGCATGCTGGGGGGAGTTAAAATTACCGAACAGACAAGGTCGCATGCCAGGGAAATGCTGGAGAGCGTCAGGAGCTAAGCGTTAAGCAAAAAATTTTAAAATAATAAGAACCTAAGACAAGAGAAATAAACCAAATATTTTACAATAAGTTAAGAATGCGCTCTTCTGCTCCGGTTTTTTCTTAACGCTCAGCGCTGAACGCTGCTCTTCTTCTTATTTTCTTTCTGACAATCCGGGCAGATACCATAAATATAGAGACTGTGATCGGTCATTTTGTAACCAAATTTTTCAGCTACTTTGTGCTGGCATTTCTCAATGGTTTCTTCAATAAATTCTTCGACCTTGCCGCATTGTTCGCACACCAGGTGATCGTGGTGGCTGCCCTGATTGAGTTCAAACACTGAATGTCCGCCCTCAAAGTGGTGGCGTGATACCAGTCCGGCACCTTCAAACTGGGTTAATACCCGATATACTGTCGCAAGACCGACATCTTCTCCGATCCCGAGCAGTTTTTTGTACACATCTTCTGCACTCATATGGCGAACATCTTCATTTTCAAGCAATTGCAGTATTTTAAGGCGAGGCAGAGTTGCTTTGAGGCCGGCTTTTTTCAGATCAATATTATTCACACATACAGTCCTTAATCATATATATCTTTTGTCATCAAAAAACTAAAAATTCAGAAAGGGATTCCAGTGGCGATGGTAATATCCAGGGTGATTTTATGGCAATAATATTGTATTATCGCTGTCACATAATAC
>JALVAL010000022.1 GCA_027011205.1 Gammaproteobacteria bacterium | reverse complement strand
GTATTATAATGTACACATTATAATACATAAAGATAAGGGCTGACAAATGTCTTCTACTATGACGATCCGTCTTGACGATACGATGAAAAACCGCCTGGATGATTTGGCTCAGGCAACCCATAGAAGCAAGTCATTTTTGGCGGCTGAGGCCATTCAGAAATACATTGAAGTCAATGAATGGCAGATAAAGGAAATACAGGCGGCTATTAAAGAAGCCGATCAGGGAGAATTTGCCAGCGAAGAGGAAGTAAGTAACGTATTTAATAAATGGACTCAGCATGGAAGTTAAGTGGCTTAAAAAGGCGCTTATTAATCTGGACAAGGAAGCGGAATACATTGCACAGGACAACCCTCAAGTGGCCATTTTCACGGTTCATAGAATTAAAGAGGGTGTTGATTTGTTAAAGGAGAATCCTTCATTAGGTCGCCCTGGGCGAATTGAAGGAACCAGGGAATTGGTGATTGATAAAACCTCGTATATTGTGCCCTATAGGGTTTGCAATAGTCGAGTTGAAATATTACGAGTATTTCATACCTCCAGGAAATTGCCTGGTCGTTGGTAATTCCATATGGAAAAACGGGGACAGCCCACATTTTTATTATGATGTTTTTGCTCTACCCGGCGTACCTCGGAATGCTCTGCAACCTATCGCCTGTACGTCCGGTAATCCCCCCGGCACCTCTGCTATCCTTGTCCTGATAAGTAAACAGATATTATTTTAACTGGAAAAATAAAAAATAACATATTTCCAGATTTATGACGCTTCCAGTTTCTCCAGATGACGCCAGGAGCCCCTCCCTCTAGTTTTTTAAGGACGCAGCAAAATCGAGTAAGCGCTGAGTGGACTCAAAGGCTTTAATTCGAACCGTTTCATCCACAGTCACTTCATTATGTCCCTGTTCCAGCACATCAAGAATGCCCTGCAAGCTGTTCATAGCCATCCATGAGCAATGTGCGCACATGGTACAGCTTGCACCCACACCACCCGTAGGGGCTTCAATCAGAGTCCTGTCAGGTGCCAGTTCCTGCATTTTATAGAAAATACGATTATCAGTAGCCACAATAAAGGTTTGAGCATCCATATTCTGTACGGCATTAATTAACTGGGTAGTGGAACCGACCACATCGGCCATTTCCACTACCGTATAAGCAGATTCGGGATGTACCAGAATTTTGGCATCAGGATGTTTGTGTTTAAGTGCCAGCAGGGCATCGGCTTTAAATTCGTCATGCACAATACAGGATGCCTGCCAGAGCAGCATATCGGCACCGGTAACCATTTGTATATATTTACCCAGGTGTCGATCCGGTGCCCAGAGGATCTTTTTGCCCTGAGCGGACAGGTGCTCAATGACTTTGGTGGCAATGCCTGAAGTAACAACCCAGTCAGCACGGGCTTTTACTGCAGCACTGGTATTGGAATAGACAACGACCGTGTGATCAGGATGCTGATCACAAAAAGGAATAAAGTCCTCTGCGGCACAACCCAGATCCAGAGAACAGTTGGCCTCCAGATCCGGCATTAAAATGGTTTTTTCGGGAGACAGAATTTTGGCGGTTTCACCCATAAAACGGACACCGGCCACAATAATTTTTTCCGCCGGACTGTCCTTGCCGAAGCGGGCCATTTCCAGAGAGTCTGACACACAGCCCCCGGTTTCATCCGCCAGTTGCTGGAGTACTGGATCGGTATAGTAATGAGCCACCAGTACCGCATTTTGTTCCGTCAGTTTATCTTTAATCTTCTCAATAAGCTGCTGCTGCTCCTGCTCTTCAAGATGAGGTTTAAGATGTTCAATATCTGCAGTTGCAGGAACAGATGTTTCCCAGTCAATCGTACTTTTCATATACTGCCTTAAGCCAAATAAGATGGACTCTTAATTATCCCCTGATTTTATTGATCAGTCCAGATTTTTATTAATCTTGAAAAATAACCTTTTCTGGCTGATTTTTCAAGAAATTAAGCCTTTTTTTGTACATTTTTCCGCTGCTGTCTGACAGGCGTATTGCAGGGAATGTTGAATGGACTGCTGCTTAATCTGTTGGTGAATAATGCCGGCATTAAAAATATCTCCGGCACCCAGAGTATCAATGGCTTTGATCTTTATTCCATCCTGCCAGTAAAGCTGCTGCTGAAGGGCTGCTCCGGCACCCGCTTCACCCCAGGCACAGAAAATAAGTTGTTCAGGGTAGCTTTGACTGATGTCGATACAGAAGGACCGGGGATCTTTATAAGCATTCATCAGAGCATACTGTCTGGAAAAAAAGATCACATCAGCGTAAGGAATAAGTGTTTCAATGGTCTCTCTGGGTTTTTCAATTTCAAGAGAGATAGGTATTTTTCGAGTTTTTTTTCGGCAAAATGTCATCATTTTGAGGGTTTGTTGAATATTTCTACCTTCAAAATGCAGCCAGTCAAAATGCTCCAGGGGAATCTGTTTAAATGCTGAAAAAGGGTATTCAGGTAAATCACGATAATGACTGATGGTTCTTGAACCGGTTTGCCGGCTCAGGCTGATATAAGAAGTGGGTACTTTTCCCTGAGCCAGAAACTGACTGTATTGAACATTAATATTATGCCGCTGCAGATCATCCAGAATGATCCGGCAGTCATTGTCTCCGGTCAGGGGATCCACTACTGTCCCTGCCCAGTGGCATTGATGACCCAGCTGAGAGAGCATGACGGCGGTATTGGCAGCATTGCCACCGCGGCATTTTACCTGAGATAGAATCCGCACTTCGTCATCTTCGGCAGGATATTGTTCAAGTTCATTAATAATATCGACGGTAGCAATACCCGTGCACAGAATGTTAGCCATAAATATTATCCCTGTTCATGTGTATGAGCCTGCCGTAATGCCCAGTCTATATGTTCCTGCACCATGGCTGACGGTTGTTGCCGCTCTTTCAGGGCCCGGATAATGTCATTCTGGTTGTCGGGAGATAAAGCCAGACAATTACCCAGGGCTACGGCAATATTTCTTAACCAGGATTCATGACCAATACGCCGGATGGCCGTGCCTTCGGTATTTTTCAGAAATTGCTGTTCTGACCAGGCAAATAAATCCAGCAATTGCGGACCGGCCAGATCGCCTCTGGCAAAATAATCGGTTTCCAGCGTTTGTTGTGAAAAACGATTCCAGGGGCAGAATAACTGACAATCGTCACAACCATAAATCCGATTACCCATTAATGGGCGAAGTGATTCAGGAATAGCGGAGCGGGATTCTATGGTTAAGTAGGAAATGCACAAACGGGAATCAACAATATAAGGCTCAACTATTGCCCGGGTAGGGCAGGCCGTTATACATTTAGTGCAACTGCCACAGTGATTCTGAGCCGGGGAATCAACAGGTAAGGGCAGGTTGGTAAATATCTCCCCTAAAAAAAACCAGGAGCCGGTTTTTTCCTGTAGCACATTAGAATGTTTACCAATCCAGCCCAGTCCGGCTTTTTCAGCCAGAGGTTTTTCCAGCACCGGGGCACTGTCAGTAAACACCCGGTAACCAAAGGGGCCGATTTTCTGCTGTAATTGTGTAGCCAGCTTTTGCAGTCGTTTTTTTACTACCTTATGATAATCACGTCCTAGACTATAGCGGGCAATATAGGCCTTATCGGCCTGATCCAGCATGGCTATGGAATGTTCAGGATCTTCCGGGAAATAATCCATACGGACGCAGATAATCGTCAGGGTTCCCTGCTCGAGTTCAGCCGGGCGGGTACGTTTGGTTCCGTGGCGGGACATATACGCCATATCTCCGTGCATTTGCTGTTCAATCCACTGATTAAAACGCTGTTCAGCAATGGTTAAGTCAGTATCGGTTATACCTGTAGCCTGAAAGCCCAGCTCTTTTGCCTGGAGTTTAATAGTTTGTGCCAGTTCAAGCAGCTCATCAGGGCTAAAATTATGAGTATTATTTTTTTGTTTCATTCAATACAATAGGCTTATTAGAAGCGTTTAAAAAGTAATGTAATGTCCAGTACACAGTATAACAAAAAATTACAATTAACCTGTTTGATTTCTGATGCAATCGCAATGACCAAACTGGGGGCTCAACTGGCCGCCGGGATTAAACCCGGTTGTATTATTTATCTGGACGGTGATTTAGGGGCAGGTAAAACCACTCTGGTCAGAGGTTTTCTAAGCGCCTGTGGTTATCAGGGCGCAGTAAAAAGTCCCACTTTTACGGTGGTTGAACCTTACTCCCTTGATTATAATAAATTATATGATTACAATGAGTTACATGAAGGTCTTAAAATAGATGATCCGATTGATCGTGTAACTATTTCAAATTATGATATAATTACAGAAAATGCTCAGAAAATATATCACTTTGATTTATACCGGCTGGAAGATCCGGAAGAACTGGAATACCTGGGAATTCGGGACTATCTCGATGGTCAGGCCATCGCATTGATTGAATGGCCGGGAAAAGGGCAGGGTGTGTTACCCAAAGCAGATTTGTTAATAAAAATAACTCATCAAAGACAGGGACGGGGAGTGACATTGCAGCCACAATCAAAATTGGGTGCGGCAATCGTTTCTAGAATTGCATTAAGAACCTGTACGCAGGTCGGCGTTTAATGAATGGCGGTGAGAATATGATAAATAGTTTAAAAAAATCGACTTACAATATACCAGTAAAAAAAATAAAACCGACAGCTATATTTCTTCTGTGTGCAATTTTTATGGTATTGCTGTTTACCGGTACGGCAGCAGCAGCTGTTGCCAAAATAAACGGTTTGCGTATGTGGGCTTCCCCTGATTCTACCCGACTGGTTATTGATCTGAATAAGGGCGTAGAACATCGCCTGA
>JALVAL010000021.1 GCA_027011205.1 Gammaproteobacteria bacterium | reverse complement strand
CAGACTCAATTAAATAATGCTTTGCCTGCTCTGAGTTATCGTCAGGGAGCTATCAGTGATATTCGCAGTGCCCAGAAAAAAAATAATACCCTGCGTCTGGTTCTGGATTTAAAATACAAGGTGCATCCCAAGAGTTTTCTGCTCAAGCCGAATAAAAAATACGGTTATCGGCTGGTTATTGATCTGGCAAAAGAGTCTGTCAATAAAAAAAAGAATAGCCCAAAAATTGTAAAAAGTGTTAACTCTTCCAGAAAACGGGATTTAATCGTTGCCATTGATGCCGGGCATGGGGGGGATGATCCCGGTGCGGCAGGTCCCAGAGGCACTAAGGAAAAAAAGGTGGTGCTGCAGATTGCCCGTAAACTGCGGAATATGATCAACCGTAAAGCGGGTATGAAAGCGGTGATGATCCGTGATGGTGATTATTATATCAGCCTGCGCGGACGTACCCGTAAAGCACGTAAACTGAATGCAGATATTTTTATATCCATTCATGCCGATGCTTTTAAAAATCCAAAAGCCAGAGGAGCATCAGTATTTATTCTGTCCTCTCGTGGTGCCACCAGTGAGGCAGCCAAGTGGCTGGCGAAAAAGGAAAATGAAGCGGATCTGGTGGGTGGTGTCAGTCTGGATGATAAAGATGATATGCTGGCAAAAATGTTACTGGACCTGTCACAGACAGCCACCATTGAGGCCAGCAGCAGTGTGGCAAGCCGGGTTTTGTTCCGTTTGAAAACGGTGGCTAATACCCATAAATCAAAAGTGGAAAGAGCCGGATTTGTAGTATTAAAATCTCCCGATATCCCGTCTTTGCTGGTTGAAACCGGGTTTATTTCCAATCCAAAAGAAGAACGCCTGTTGCGTTCATCTTCCTATCAGAAAAAACTGGCCAGTGCTATTTTAATTGGGGTGGACAGTTATTTTAAACAATACCCAGTACCTGGAACCGTTTATGCCAGAGACACCCCAATCGCACCACAGGAAATGATCCGGCTGACCACCCGTGCACTGAAAAAAAATCGCACGCATAAAGTCAGACGCGGGGATACCCTGTCGGCAATTTCCAAACGCTATCAGGTCAGTGTTTCCTCAATTAAACGAGTTAATAAACTCAGGAACAATACCTTGTATGTCGGTAAAGTTTTGAGCATTCCCCGCTCCTAGGAGCTGTTTTAAATCCACGCCAACGGATGTTTCCAGGTTGAAAAGTTATAAGTTTTTTCGTAGGATGCACACTAGCGGCACAGAGACGTGCCGCTCATTTTTGACGACCGTAAGTCGTTGAAAATGGAGTAAAAGAAAAATCACACTTTTTCTTTTACGTTCCGGTAAATTGCCAGGAAGGCAATTTCCGGATGGACACTAAGTAAGTGAATATTACCCCTTAATTGCCTGGAGCCAAGCCGTTACTTCCCGTATAAAACCCCTGAGTCTGCAACTGGCCAATCAGATAGCTGCTGGTGAAGTGGTAGAGCGTCCGGCCTCTGTTGTTAAAGAATTACTGGAAAATGCCATTGATGCAGGCAGCCATCGTATTGAAATAGATATTGATCGAGGCGGCAGTGCCTTAATTCGTATTACGGATGATGGTGAAGGTATCAGTAAAACCGATCTGGTACTGGCAGTATCGCGCCATGCCACCAGTAAGCTGGCTACTCTGAACGAACTGGAACATATTTCCAGTCTGGGTTTTCGTGGTGAAGCTCTGGCCAGTATCAGTGCAGTGTCCCGCTTATCTATTCAGAGTAAAACCGCAGAACAGCATCAGGCATGGATGATCAATACCGGCACTGATACTGATTTTACTAATTATCAGGCCAGGCCTGAGCCGGTCGCCTGTGCAGAAGGTACCACGATTGAAGTTCGGGATCTGTTTTTTAATACCCCCGCCCGACGCAAATTTATGCGTACGGCAAAAACTGAATTTAAGCATATTGATGATGTTTTTAAGCGTATTGCTCTGAGCCGTTTTGATATTGCCTTTAAACTGTCACACAATAAAAAAATGATCCGAAATCTGCCGGTTTCTGAAACAGCAAAAGCCATTGAACAGCGTATCAGTAAAGTGTTCAGCGCTGACTTTTTAACTAATAGCAATCATATTGATGTGAGTTCCAGTCATTTTAGTCAAATGGGCACAATTCGCTTATGGGGCTGGGTCAGTCAGCCGCACTGGCATCGCAATCAGCCTGACTGGCAGTATTTTTATGTTAATGGCCGTTATATTCGTGACAAATTGATCAACCATGCTTTACGTCAGGCCTGTCAGGAACTACTGCCGCCTGATTGTTATTTGTCTTATTTACTGTATCTGGAAATTGATCCGGGACAGGTCGACGTTAATGTGCATCCGACTAAACATGAAGTTCGTTTTCGACAAACCCGTCTGGTACATGATTTTATTTATAGCGCTCTGAATCAGTCCCTGCAGGCTTCACAGCCCTCTTCTATAGCCAGTTTAGATGTTTCTGTCGGTACCGGAATAACAGAACCTGAAAATTTTCAGGGCGGCGGAGACAAAACTGTTTACACTCATCCTTATGCAGCTTATCGTAAAGATTCTCCAGTATTATCACGCAAAGACGTGGCTGATCAGCTTGAGGGTATGCACAATCTTTATCAGGCTAACCAGTCATTAGATGCTCAGGCTGGCAGCAGGCAGACAGGCGAGCCGAAAAAGAACAGCTTTGGTCGTTCACTGGGAGTCCTGATCCCGGGTTATATTCTGAGCCAGAAAGTGCAGGAAAATGGTCAGGTGCAGCTTTTTATGTTTGCAAGTCTGGTAATACAGCAGTTTTTACTGGCTCAGCGTTTTCAATACGGTAAAAGTGTGAATTTGCTGATTCCGGAAACTCTGACCCTTGCCCCGGAAAAAATTGAACAGATTATGAGTCTTCAGGGAGCACTGCAAAACTGGGGGCTGGATATCAGCTCTCTGTCGGATAATATGCTGTTAATCAGAAGTCTGCCGGCATTGCAGGATATTCCTGCGCTCAAAATTAATCCTTATAATTTAATGTCTCAGATTGCCGAGATATCAGCAGTTCCTGATCCTCAAAGCCTGCAGTCAAAGCTGACAGAAATTTTACTCAGCTCACTGGAAACAGAAGCCTGTAGTCTGCCGGAACAAACACAATTGCTCAGTCTGTTGTCTGCTGCCATCAGTACTTTAGATCCCATACCTTCCTATAATAAACAGGCGCTATGGTTAATACTGGATGAAAATTTACTGGCCGACTGGTTCAGGAAAAGGACAAAATAATAATGGCTCAGCAATTAGCCGTAGTTTTTATTATGGGACCGACGGCATCGGGGAAAACTGATCTGGCCATTGAACTGGTGCAGCGCTATCCCTTTGAAATTATCAGTGTTGATTCCGCACTGGTGTATAAAAACATGAATATCGGCACTGCCAAACCCGATGCCGCAGAATTGCAACGGGCACCGCATCGTTTAATTGATTTTCTGGATCCGGCACAATCCTATTCTGCGGCTCAGTTCAGAACAGATGCTCTGAAGGCTATTGATGAAATTCATGCCCGGCAGAAAATTCCTCTGCTGGTGGGTGGAACCATGCTCTATCACCGGAGTTTATTATATGGACTATCTGAATTGCCCGGTGCAGATGAGCAGATACGGGCAAAACTGGATGCTCAAATGAAACAGCAGGGTAAACAGTCTATGCATGACAGACTGGCTCAAATTGATCCTGACAGTGCCAGAAAAATTCATCCCAATGATCCCCAGAGAGTTCAACGAGCACTGGAAGTATTTGAAATAACAGGAAAAACAATGACTCAGCTGCAGCGGGAGAGTCAGGCTCAGGCACTGGCTTTTAATACCTTTAAAGTCATTATTGCTCCCCGTTCCAGAGAATTATTACGTGAGCGTATTGCTATACGTTTTAAACAGATGATTGAACAGGGTTTTATTGAAGAAGTTGATAAGCTCTATCGACGAGGCGATCTGGATCTCTCCATGCCATCCATGCGGACCGTGGGGTATCGTCAGGTATGGGAATATCTGGAAGGTAAAATGGCTGAAGATGAAATGATTGAACGAGCTATTACTGTGACCCGGCAATTTGCCAAACGGCAGATGACCTGGCTGCGTCGTGAACAAGACGCCTTATGGCTGGACACTGAAAATCCAGACAATTTCTCCAGACTGGAAGATTTTTTACAATCTGTGCTCCTATACTAAATTTATTATAAACTCAGGGATTACCCCAGGTTTTCCTGTAATATCACTATGTATTTTTTAAAAAAAAAAGCTACAATGCAGTCAGATTATCTCTATAATTAATGATGATTATTCATCGGGGACAAAAAAACAGAGATTTCTATATTTACCCAGCCCCTCAGCTATTTCCCAGGAGCCTCGTTTTTTAAGGTGAGGTGCCGGGTTTACCTGTTGTCAGGGAAGCATGCAGACCCCATTAATATTAATGAATGATATTATAAGTTTAAGAATTTGCTTATATACATATAAACAAATTTACTGTACAATGACTGCCCTTCGTGTGGATATGGCTTTTGTGACAGAGGCGGGAATGCAATGGAAAGAAATATACTAATAACGAAAATTCAGGAGTAATTATAATGAGTAAAGGGCAAGCCTTACAAGACCCTTATTTAAACGTTTTGAGAAAGGAAAGAGTTCCTGTATCTATCTACCTGGTAAATGGTATTAAATTACAGGGTCAGGTTGAGTCTTTTGATCAATTCGTTATTTTACTGAAAAATGCAGTCAGCCAGATGGTCTATAAACATGCTATTTCAACCATCGTACCATCCAGAAATGTAAAATTGGCTACCGAAGAAAGTTCGGGTAATAATACCTGATCCTTGCGCATGTTGAACAGCATAAGAATGATCACACTCTGGAGTGTATTTAATATCAGGACATTAAAGGTTATAACTATTGTTTGAACGTCCTGTCGGCACGGGTGAACGTGCTATTCTGGTACATATTGATTTTCCCCGGATCAACAGTAATGAACAACATGAAGCTCAGAGCGAGTTCTACGATCTGGTGTTATCAGCAGGTGCGGAACCTCTGGTATTTGTCAAGGGCAAACGCAATCGCCCGGAACCAAAATATTATGTGGGTACCGGCAAAGCTGAACAAATCAAACAACTGGTTGAATTTCATCAGGCCGATCTGGTCATTATAAACCATCAGCTTTCCCCGGCACAGGAACGTAATATTGAGGCTCTGCTGCAATGCAGAGTGCTGGACCGAACTGGACTGATTCTGGATATTTTTGCCCAGCGGGCGCGTTCTCATGAAGGTAAGCTGCAGGTTGAACTGGCCCAGTTAAGACATATGTCGACACGACTGATCAGAGGCTGGACCCACCTGGAAAGACAGAAAGGGGGGATTGGCTTACGCGGCCCTGGTGAAACTCAGCTTGAAACGGATCGACGCTTATTAGGTCTGCGTATTAAACAGCTTAATAAACGGCTGGGAAAAGTTCGCCGCCAGCGGGAGCAAAGTCGCCGTTCAAGGCAACGAGCTGAACTGCCTACTGTTTCACTGGTTGGCTATACCAATGCGGGCAAGTCTACACTCTTTAATCAACTGACTCAGGCTACTGTTTATACGGCGGATCAACTGTTTGCAACTCTTGATCCAACCCTTCGACGAGTCGAACTACCCAAAAATCAGGCCATTGTTCTGGCTGATACGGTTGGTTTTATCAGTGATCTCCCCCATGATCTAGTAGAGGCCTTTCACGCAACACTGCTGGAAACCCGGGAAGCTGACCTGTTATTGCATGTTATTGATGCCCATACTGAGAATCGCGCTAAACATATAGCTGAGGTAAACTCGGTTCTGGAGCAGGTCGATGCACTGGAAACCCCTCAATTACTGGTTTACAACAAGGTTGATCTGCTGGCAGGGCAGCAGCCCAGAATAGAAAAAGATGATTCAGGTAAGGTATTAAGAGTCTGGTTATCTGCAGCGCATGGCAGCGGACTGGATTTGCTGCTGGAAACCATTGCCGGGATATTCAGTCAGGAACGGATCCGAAAAACCCTGAAAATACCGGCTCAATCGGGCCAGTGGCGTGCAAAGCTGTTTGAACAGGTGGAAATCCTGGATGAAAGTTACAATGATCAGGGAGACTGGCTGGTTAATATAGAAACCACAGCTCGTCAGCTGGATAAATTATTCAAAGAACCGGGGTTTTTAGAGCTGATTTTATGAAGAAAATGGATACGCTGAGTCGTTACTTAACTGAACAGTTTCGCAATCCCGATTATAAAAGGCTAAAAAATTGAATTCTAAATGGACACTGAGGTCTGAGTCCGATAAGATTTGCATTTATTTTTAATCAGATAGTTATCAGGGGCAGCGGCTCTTTTTAAAAAGAGCCGCTGCCCCTTGCTATCCTGTAAACATACTGGAGTACTAAATGGCTTGGAATGAACCGGGGGGTCCAAAAAATAATGACCCTTGGGGAAACAAAAATAACGACCAGGGGCCCCCTGATCTGGATGAGGTAATAAAAAACCTCAATAACAAGATAGCAAAGCTGTTTGGCGGTAAAGGCGGTGGGAATCGCGGCGGCGGAGGCTCCTCTTCCAGCAATCAGCCGTCTACCATTATTTTTGTGATTGCGGCAATCATTGGTATTGCAATATGGGCCATGTCCGGTATATACACGGTTGATCAGGGTAAAAAAGCCGTTGTTCTGCAATTTGGTGAAGCCTATAAAACTGTGGATGCCGGTATTCAATGGTATATTCCTCTTATCCAGTCATACCAGATTGTCGATGTCAGTGCATCCAGAAGTTTGAATATTGGCGGCAGCACCCACGAAGCTTTGATGCTCACAAAAGATGAAAATATTGTGGATATTAAAGTGGCTGTGCAATACAAGGTCAGCAATGCCGAAAATTTTCTCTTTAAAGTCCGCGATCCGGGTTTCGTGTTAAGACAGGTATCCGAAAGTGCGGTCAGGGAAGTGGTTGGTAAAAATAAAATGGACTTTATCCTGACCGAAGGTCGAAGTCAGATTGCCGCAAAAATTGGCAAGCTGGCTCAGGAAATTCTGGACCGTTATAAAACCGGCCTGCTCATTACCCGTTTTACCCTGCAAAGTGCCAAGGCGCCCTCTCAGGTTCAGCATGCCTTTGAAGATGTGAATGCTGCCCGGGAAGATAAAGAACGTTATATCAATATAGCTCAGGCCTATCGTAACGATGTGATTCCAAAAGCTCGTGGTTATGCAGCCAAGCAGACTGCCGGTTCGGAAGCGTACAAAGCCCGTGTTATAGCAGAAGCAGAAGGTGAGGTCTCTCGTTTTCTGAGCGTCTTAAAAGAATATGAAAAAGCACCGGAGGTGACCCGTGACCGTCTGTATCTGGATGCTATGGAAACTGTTTACAGCAATACCAGTAAAGTGATGGTGGATACCAAAGGCGGTAATAATATACTTTATCTGCCGCTGGATAAAATGATGCGTGCTGGAAATAGAAAAACCGTAAAAGCCAGTAACAGCACTGGTTCCGGTGATGCTGAAAACTACCTGCCCGGCACCTCCTCACAGTCTAAATATCGTACATCCAACTTTAACTCTGATACCAGCCGTGCCAGACCACCGTTGAGGGAGAGACGTTAATGAAAATATTAATTGTAATTACGCTGGTCGTGGTAGGTATTATTGGCTCTGCGTCCCTGTTTACTGTGTCAGAAACTGAAAACGCTATTTTGTTCAAATGGGGTAAAATTGAACGTTCTGATTATCAACCTGGACTGCATTTTAAACTGCCTTTTGTAAACAATGTGCGCAAGTTTGACAAGCGTATTCAGACCTTCGATGCCAAACCGGAAGATTATCTGACCGAAGAAAAGAAAATTCTGGTGGTTGATTCATTTATTCAGTGGCGTATTGCTGATATGAAAACGTTCTATGTTTCCATGCGCGGGGATATGGATATTGCTCAGGAACGTATTGCAACCATCGTTAAAGAAGGTCTGCGAAATGAGTTTGGCCGTCGTAATATGTATGAAGTTATTTCTGGTGAACGTCATACCATTATGGATGATATCAATAAATCTTCCAATAAGTCGGTTAAGCCCTTTGGTATTCGAATTGTAGATGTACGTATTAAACGTATTGAATTTCCACCCAAGGTCAGTGACAAGATTTTCCGCAGAATGGAAACAGAACGAACACGGATTGCCAAGGAACTCAGAGCACAGGGTAATGAAAGTGCCGATCGTATTACCGCAGATGCTGACCGTCAGGTGACTATCCTCAAGGCGGATGCTTTTAAGGGGGCAGAGCAGATCCGGGGTGAAGGTGATGCGAAAGCATCAGAAATCTATGCCCAGGCATACGGTAAAAATAAAGAATTTTTTACTTTTTACCGTAGTCTGAATGCCTATCGTAATACCTTTAACAGTGCTTCTGATATAATGGTCGTTGAACCTGATTCTGATTTCTTTGAATATTTTAAAAATATCAAAGGTAAGCAGAATTAACATTTTAGCGGTCAAATGCCCTGTTGGCACTCAAGACTGAATAAATCAGTTCAAACTACAGGTAAAATAGTATAAAATCCGGTTTTACTAAAAAACCGGATTTTTTTTGTTTATGTGGCATGAAATCCTCATTGCAGGTGCTTTGATGTTGGTACTGGAAGGTCTGTTACCAATTTTGAATCCCAGTTTATTTAGGCAGATGATGCTCAGTGCTTCACAAATGAGTGACCAGCAGTTACGCTGGACAGGTATGATTAGTTTGCTTATTGGTGCTATTACTATTTATTTTTTAAAGCATTAAGTGTTTTAAAAAACAGAAAGATTATATAAATTACAAATACAGATATGTTAAATAAAGATCGTTGGTTATTACCTGAAGGAATTCAGGAAGTGTTGTCGCCACAGGCTCGAGCCATGGAAACTCAGCGTCGGATATTGCTGGATATGTACCATTGCTGGGGATATGATCTGGTTGAATCGCCAATGATCGACTTTCTGGACTCTTTATTGACTGGAACGTGTCATGATCTGCAGCAGATGACCTTTACCCTGACCGATCAAATTTCCGGCAAACTGCTGGGTGTTCGAGCCGATATAACTCCTCAGATTGCCCGTATTGATGCCCACCATATTAAAACCGATCACCCATCCAGATTCTGCTATATCGGGCGGGTATTAAAAACTCGTCTGGAAGGCTTTGCTCAGTCCCGCAGTCCCTTACAGGTGGGGGTGGAATTATATGGTCATAATGGTCCGGAAAGTAATATTGAAGTTCTGTTACTGATGATAGAAACCCTGACAGCTATTGGTTTGAAAGGCTTTCATATTGATCTGGGACATGTGGGTATTTTTCGTTCTCTGGCCGGCCAGGCTGAGCTGAGCGAACATGAGGAAGAGTTTTTATTTGATGCGCTGCAGCGTAAAGCCGTTCCTGAACTGGCAGAATTTCTGTCCAGACTGGGTATACCAGAAAAACAGAAACAGCAGTTTATGGCTCTGATCAATCTTAATGGTGATATTACTGTTATAGATGAAGCCCGAAAAGTGCTGAACAATAGCGAAGTGCAAAAAGAACTGGATAATCTGGAAGCCACAGCCCATGGTATTTTAGCCAGTGTACCGGAGCAGACCCTGTATTTTGACCTGGCGGAGCTGCGTGGTTATAACTATCACACCGGTGTTGTGTTTGCTGCTTATCTGCCGGGTTCTGGACAGGAAATCGCTATCGGCGGACGTTATGACGGTATTGGTAAAACCTTCGGCCGTTCTCGTTCTGCAACGGGCTTCAGTGCCGATTTATCCTATCTTGTTTCAATTGCTGATTCGATTGCACAACAGAACGAAAATGCAGAAAATAACAAG